>JAICSR010000441.1 GCA_025936795.1 Ktedonobacterales bacterium
GCCACCCAGGACAACGTCGCCATCAACCTCACACGCGCCGAGGTCGAGAAGGATGGCCTCCAGCCAGACGGCGTCAAGCTGAGCGAGCGCATCTCCATCTCGCAGGCGGGCAAGCGGCTGGGCAAGCTGGCGCAGGTCAGCTTCAACGCCGATACGCATGCGCTCCGGCACGTCGTGATTGATCGCGGGCTGGGCGGCGAGGTCGTTGTCTCGGCGGCCAGCATCGAGCAGATCAGCGCAGGAGGCATCGCCCTGGTGGCGCCGCACAACGGCATCGGCGGCGCCATGACGCCCTATCGCTCCGACGCCGAACTGCGCGAAGACGCCATCAAGGCCATCGAGAGCTACAATCGCCTGCGCGTGGATATGGAAGGCGTCAACGTCACGGCGACTGATGGCGTCATCTGGCTGCGTGGCTTTGTCTCCAGTGAGATGAATCGCCGCCTGATCGCGGACCTCGTGAGCGCGACACACGGCCTCGGCGAGCTACACAATGAGCTGATGACCGACCCCGATCTGGCCGCTGAAATCTCGCGTGCGCTCGCCCGCGATCCGCGCACCACCGAGGAGCATATCGGCGTCTACCCGACGCTGGGGCGTGTGAAGTTGCGCGGCGCGGTGAAGACAGCGGCGGCGCGTGAGGCGGCGGAGCAACTGGCCAAGGCCGCGCCAGGCGTCGGCGAGGTCGTCAATGAGCTGCATGTCAGCGCCGACGCTAATGTGTTGCCCGTGATGGCCAGTGTCACGAACACGGAGGATGTCGTCCCCGGCGGACGCTAATCTCGCACGCAACCCTCACCCCAACCCCTCTCCCACCAGGAGAGGGGCTTTTCGTTTCCCCCTCGCTGGATAGTTTCATCAAAAACCGGGGCTGTGTGACGGGCATCACTATCGTTGACAGAAAAGCAGGCGCATGCTGTAATAGGCCCGACCTTCTCAACCGGACGTGCTAGTCGTCCCTCAACTCGTTGTGCCTGGGCAGGGAAGCGACGCTACACGATGACCACTCTGGCATGGTAGCGCGACAGCCCACGATACGTCTGCTTCCTGGTCTACCTACTCATGCTCATGGAGGCGCTGGATGGCCCGTTCACCTGTGAATGTCGCTTCGCCAACCACCACGATTCGCCGCCGACGCGCACGGCTGATTCCGTCGTCGTTCACGCTGGCGATCTGGCGCCTGCGTCCGATGTGGCGGCTGCTGCTGCTCGCTGGGCTGGGCAATATCGCCGCCGTGCTGCTCGTCTGCATCGTGCCGCTCTTCACGCAGGTCGCCCTGAGCGCTGGCATTCGTGGCGTACTCTCTGGCCCCTCGGATGCCACCCACATCATCGTCAACGGCTATGCGCAGGCGCCGACGGCGCAATCCGTCGCCTCCATTCAGGATCATCTGAGCCAGATCATCTCCAGCGACATGGGCCCGTATGCGCAGTCGAGCGCGCCACAGTTCGCGATCTCGCTGCAAGGGCTTTCGCTCGTGGGCGTTGTCAATGCGGGCAATCAATCAGGCAGCCAGCTGGAACTGAACGGCGCCGACATGACCCAGGCCGCCCAGCAGTACACCATCGTCGCGGGGCGTCTGCCCGCCGAGTCGAGCGCCGATTTGGAGATTGCGATCACCCAGTCCGACGCCACCACGCTCAAGGTGAAGCCCGGCTCCATCCTGCACGCGGAGCTACCGGGAATAGCGCCAGAGCCGGTTCCGCTGACCTTGCGCGTCGTCGGCATCTATCTGCCACCGCCGACAAACTCATCCGCAGGCAAGTTCTCCCAAATCTCCCAGGAGTTCGGGCCGAGCGGCATCTACACGGCGCTGGCGTCCAACCAGACGATTCTCACGATGCTCGGCACGCTCGCGGCCAAGAACGGGGTCAATGTGAATGGCCCGCAAAACGGGCCGCCGCAGTTCCTGATCTGGTCCTATTCACTGGATAGCTCACACATCAGCGCAAACTCGCTCAATGACGTGATTGGTCGGCTCAACAAGGTGCAGACGGATGTGTCGGGCCAGCTCAATGGCCAGCAAGGCCTGGAAGGCATCTTCCTCAACGCAGGCGCCTATCAGGCGTTGAGCACGTTCCGCACGCAGATTCTACTCTTGCAGATTCCGCTGTTGCTGCTGCTCTTGCAGGTGATCGCGCTGGTGCTGCTCTTCGTGCGGATGATGGCGGATGTGCTGGTGGACCGTCAGGCCGAGGCGATTGCGACGCTGCGCAGCCGTGGCGCGACCCGGCGGCAGATCTTCAATATGTTCACGCTGCACAACATCGGCCTCAGCCTGATCGCCCTGGTCGTCGGCCCGCTCGCCGCCATCCCCATCGTGCGCGCGCTGGCCGAGCGTGCGCTGCCACCCGCCAGTCAGGATGCGCTGGCCTCGCTCTCTGGCAATCCGCTGGCCGTCGCCTGGGGCCTGCGCTGGTATGTGCTGGTCGCGGTCGTCGTCTCTGGCGCCGCAATGGTGTTCTCGACCAATCGGGCTGCGAGCAACAACATCATCACCCTGCGGCGCGAGAACGCTCGCACGAGCGCCAAGCCCTTCTGGCAGCGCCTGAACCTCGACCTGATCTTCGGCGGCCTCTCACTGCTGGGCTACGTGGCCTATATGATCGCGGTCCGACAGGTCAGCCCGACGATTCAGCTCATCCTCTCGCCGGTCGCGCTGATCGCCTCGTTGCTGATGCTCGTCGCGGCGGCGCTGCTCTTCCTGCGCCTGCTGCCGCTCGCGCTGGGGCTGGCGTCGCGGCTCGCCACACGCGGGCGCGGCGCATCGTCCATGCTCGCGCTGACGCAGATGTCGCGTGCGCCCAAGCAGCCCATTCGCATGACGCTGCTGCTGGCGCTGGCGACCGCCTTCACCCTTTTCACGCTGGTCTACAGCGCCTCGCAGGCGCAGCGGCTCGTGGATGTCGCGGCATTCCAGACCGGCGCCGACTTCACTGGCTCGCTTCCTGCGACCGTCACTGCGCATGCGTCCGCCGCCGCGCTCACCACGCAGTATCGTGAGATTCCTGGCGTCACCGCCGCCTCGCTCGGCTTCACCGCGAGCGTTAGCCCGAACACCTCCTCCGCAGGCAGCTTCCCTCTCCAGATCTTCGCGGTGGACACCGACACCTACGCGCAGGCCGCGCTCTGGAGCGATCAGGATAGCGCCCAGCCGCTGAGTAGTCTGATGGCGCAACTCAGCGCGGCGCGGGCAAGCGC
>JAICSR010000043.1 GCA_025936795.1 Ktedonobacterales bacterium
AGCGACCTCTGACCACACCTCGTCCCCTGCAGCCGCAGCAGCGGGATGTTGGGTCGGGATTGATGTGGCCAAAGCGAACGTGGCGGTGGCGGTGCGCCCCAGTGGCGCGCAGTGGACCGGAGCGACCACCGAGACGGGGCTGGCGGCGTTGGTGGCATGGCTGACGCCTCAGCAGCCCCCCGTGATTGTGCTGGAGGCGACCGGGGGCTATGAGGCGCCGGTGGTGGCGGCGCTGGGGCTGGCGCGGCTGCCGGTGGCCGTGGTCAATCCGCGTCAAGTGCGCGCGTTTGCCCGCGCGGTGGGACGACGCGCCAAGACCGCCGCGCTGGACGCGGCGGTGCTGGCGCACTTCGCCGAGGCGGTCCACCCCACCCCGCGCGCGCTGCCCGACGCCGCGACGCAGGAGTTGCAGGCGCTGGTCGAGCGGCGGCGCCAACTCGTGGCGCTCCATACCGCCGAGACCCAACGCCAGCAACAGACTCGGGTGGGCGCTGTCCAGGAGCAGATCGCGCGCCATCTGGCCTGGCTGGAGAGCGAACTGCGCACGCTCGACCACGAGCTCCGCACGCGGGTGGAAGCCAGCCCGCTCTGGCGCGCCCAGGATGATCTGCTCCAGAGCGTGCCCGGCATTGGCCCGACCACTGCCTGCGTGCTGCTGGCGGAGGTCCCCGAATTGGGTCAGCTCACCCAGCGGCAGCTCGCCGCCCTGGTGGGGGTCGCCCCGCTCAATCGTGACAGCGGGAGGAGTCTGCATGGACCCCGAACTGTCTGGGGCGGACGGCGCGACGTGCGCGCCAGCCGCTTCATGCCGACCCTGGTCGCCGTCCGCCACAATCCCGTCCTGCGCGCCTTCTACCAGCGGTTGCTGGCGGCGGGCAAACCCCGGAAGGTGGCGCTGGTGGCCTGTATGCACAAGCTGCTGACCTGGCTCAACGCGCTGCTCAAGCGCCAGCGGCGCTGGGACCAAGCCTACTGCTCAGCATAACTACCCACCAGCGCCACAAGACAGTTGCTCTCCCGCTGCAGCGGGGGAGGGGTTGGGGAGGGGGCTGCGTGTCTAGCTCTTGCTCTCAGCCGCCAGCCGCCGCAGCACGGCCAGCAGAATGCCGCCGTTGCGATAGTAGCTGACATCAATCGGGCTGTCGAGGCGCGCGATGGCCTGGAACGTTCTGGTCGCGCCATCATCGCTGGTGGCGCGCACCGTCACCTCCTGATGCGGCTTCAGCTCGCCGTCAATCCCCAGGATGTCATAGGTCTCGCGCCCGGTCAGGCCCAGACTCTCGCGGCTCTCACCTGGCTTGAACTGGAGCGGCAGAATGCCCATGCCGACCAGATTGCTGCGGTGGATGCGCTCGTAGCTCTCGGCGATGGTCGCCTGGATGCCAAGCAGTAGTGGCCCCTTCGCCGCCCAGTCGCGCGAGCTGCCCGAACCATACTCCTTGCCAGCCAGCACGATCAGCGGCGTCCCCTCACGCTGATAGCGCATCGAGGCGTCGTAGATCGTCATCTCCTCGCCATCGGGCAGATGGGTCGTCCAGTAGCCCTCTTTGCCAGGGGCGAGCAGGTTGCGCAGCCGAATATTGGCGAATGTGCCGCGCATCATCACCTCATGGTTGCCACGCCGCGAGCCATAGCTGTTGAAGTCGCGCTGCTGTACGCCATGCTCGATCAAGTATTGACCCGCCGGGCTGGCCGATGGGAATGAGCCAGCGGGCGAGATGTGGTCAGTGGTGATCGAGTCGCCCACGGAGACCAGCGCACGCGCGTCAGTGATGTTGCCGCGCGGCTCTGGCTCTGGCTTCACCCCCTCGAAGAAGGGAGGCTTGCGCACATACGTAGAGGCGTCATCCCAGACGTAGAGGCCGTCGCCGGTCTCTGGCACAGGCAGCGCCCGCCAGCGGTCGTCTCCGTCGAAGACATGCGCGTACTCCGAGGTGAAGACCTCCGGCTGGACGACGCGCTCCAGCGTCTCCGCCACCTCCTGTGGGGTTGGCCAGATGTCGCGCAGGTAGACGGGCTGGCCATTGGGGTCTTCGCCGATGGGATCATGCGTCAGGTCAACATCCACGCTGCCCGCCAGCGCATACGCCACGACCAGCGGCGGCGACGCGAGATAGCTCGCGCGCACCTGCGGATGGATGCGCCCCTCGAAGTTGCGGTTGCCACTCAGCACCGCCGCCACCACGAGGTCGTTCTCCGTGACCGCCTTGCCCACTTCCTCAGGCAAGGGACCGCTATTTCCGATGCAGTTATGCACCGCGACCCCACCAGCCACGAACGCATGGATGTTCGCAACGGACAGATCAAACACCGGGCGCTGGCCTACAGATCGGCGATCCACGACCTGTAGCGCGAAGGTTGGCAGTGTGAGCGCCTCCTTCTCGACACAGTAGCGTTTCGTTGGAACTGCCTCGGCGCGTGTGTGCAGTGGAGCAAACCAGTCGCGCACCCCTAGCTCTGTGAACAGCGCAACGGGGGAGGGGAACCCGCAGCTATCCCGGTGCAACGGCTGGAACGGGCGCGCGGTCGTCTGTGGCAAGCGCGTGAAGCGGTCGTGACCTTCCAGCAGGGAATAGTGTGGCGCGATCACGGCTCCGTGCTGTGTCAGTTCCGCCGCAGCCAGGGTGCGCGCTTTGGCAAACGAAAGCTCGATGCGCTGCTCATGCAGCTCTTCAAGGCGACCAGACATCCACAAGCGGTTCTGGGCAACCTCATCTACCGTGCGCCAGTAGACCGCCGCTGCGCTGGCGCGCATCATCTTATCCACGCAGTAGCGATAGCCCACGCGCTCGACGAATGAGAGGCCATCAGGAAGCTCCAGACGTACTTCGGTGCGTGGCAGCCCATCCTGCGCCGCTGGATAGGTCGAAGCTGAGCGGCGCGTCGGATATACATAGACGCTGGCGCCATCTGTCGCCACACCGCAACGGGCTAGCAGGCGCAGAACATCCGCCATGACCAGCTTGAGCGCATCCACATGCTGTGGAAGCGCGCTCTGCGAATAGGCGATTGCGCCGATGCCCGCGTCTTCGTCGCGCTTGCCCCAGCGATGCAGGGTTGGCGCGTGTCCATCGGCGCCAAAGAGGCCACCCAGGAACTCGCGCACGACCGCGACCGGACACGCCTCCTCCAGAGTGAACGCTGGCAACATCGGCGCCTGCTGAATGCGCTTGCCCACCCGCACACCGGGCAGCGTGACAATCGCATCTGTCAGCGGCTTGGGCAGCACGATTGTCCACTTGCGCTCATCGTAGCGCGAGGCTGCTGGGCGGCTGCCTGTGATCAGCTCGATGTCGTTGAGCGCCATCTCACGGTCAAGCGCCTGGCCAACATGCAGGCGTCCCTGACCCAGGGCGCTGATCGAGCCGTCGCTGAGCAGGTGACCAAGCAGGCGCGCGAACGCCAGCGTGCGCAGACGCTCCTGCGGCGACTGCATCGTGAAGGTCAGCGCGCCGACCGCAAGCTCGTAGCCGGTTTCAGCGGCGTCTGGCTCATCCAGCGGCGTCTCCAGCCCCATAACGACGCGATCTTCTCCCAGTCGCAGCGCGTCGGCGCGCACCCAACGCCCATCAGCGCAGAGAATCTTGTGGTCAGGCGTGCAGACCAGCGTGCGGCCATCTTGCAACGTGAGCGAAAGGCACTCGCGCACACCCTGATTCATCTTCTCGGTCTGCGCCGCGATAGCCAGCCGACCCTCCGCTGTGGGGCCGAATATCAGCGCGCCGCCTGCCTGCGGCATGCGCTCGATGGGCATGGACGTGCCATTTGCGAGCGCGACAGGCGTTCCCTCGGCGATGCACGTTGTACATCCGTAGCCGACTGTCTGGAAGCCCAGCCCCTCCAGGAAGGGTGTCAGCCCGGCGGCGTTCAAGTAGTCGGAGACGGCGCGCGAGCCGGGGGCCAGGCTGGTCTTGACGGCGGGTGAGACGCACAGCCCGCGCTCGACAGCGTGCTTCGCCAGCAGCCCAGCGCCGATCATCACGGAGGGATTCGAGGTATTAGTGCAGCTGGTGATCGCCGCGATGGCGACCGAGCCATGCGTCAACTCAACCTGCTCGCCGTTCATGTCCACCGTCGCGACGGGCGCCTTCACGGCCACCGCTGCGCCGCCCTCACCTTCGGCGCCCACATAGCGCTCCTTGAAGGCTGTGCGGAAGTTCTCGCGCACACCGCCCAGCGCCACGCGATCCTGCGGGCGGCGCGGCCCCGCCATGCTCGGCTCGATGGAGCCAAGGTCAAGCTCCAGCAGTTCGTTGAAGGTTGGCGGCGGCGTCTCATCGGTGCGGAAAAGACCCTGCTCCTTCGAGTAGCGCTCCACCAGGTCTACCAGCGCGGCGTCGCGGCCTGTCAGGCGCAGGTAGCGCAATGTCTCGGCGTCCACCGGGAAGAAGGTCGCCGTCGCGCCAAACTCGGGCGACATATTCGAGATGGTGGCGCGATCAGCCAGACCCAGCGAGCTGAGGCCCGACCCTGCGAACTCGACAAAATGCCCAACCACGCCATGCTTGCGCAGCATCTGGGTCACCACCAGCACCAGATCAGTCGCCGTCGCGCCCTCGGGCAGTTTGCCCGAGAGGTGAATGCCCACGACCTCTGGTGTCAGCAGGTAGAGCGGCTGCCCCAGCAGCACCGCCTCGGCCTCGATGCCGCCGACGCCCCAGCCCAGCACACTCAGGCCGTTGATCATCGTCGTGTGCGAGTCAGTGCCCACCAGCGTATCGGGGAACGCCACGCCGTCGCGCGTCTGCACGACTTTGGCGAGATACTCCAGATTGACCTGATGGACGATGCCCGTGCCGGGCGGCACCACGCTGAAGTCCTTGAACGCCTGCTGCGCCCAGCGGAGCAGCGCATAGCGCTCGCCGTTGCGCTCATATTCGCGGGCGACGTTGATGCCAAACGAGAGCGTCGTGCCGAAGGAATCGACCTGCACTGAGTGGTCAATCACCAGATCGGCTGGAACCAGCGGATTGATGCCTGCCGGGTCACCGCCCAACTCCTTCACCGCGTCGCGCATCGCCGCCAGGTCCACCACCGCAGGCACGCCGGTGAAGTCCTGCAAGATGACACGCGCGGGCAGGAAGGGTAGCTCCTCTGGCTCGCCGGGGGCTGGGTGCGCGCCGGGACGCCACTTCGCCAGCGCCCGCACATCGGCCTCGCTCACGAGGTCAGGCAGCAGATCGTGCTGGCGGAGCGCATTCTCGATCAGCACGCGCAGGGTGAAGGGGAGCTGCGCGAGGTTGACGCCGAGCTTCTGCGCCAGCCTATCGAGACGATAGATAGTGACGTCGCCACCTTGAGTGGCCAGCGTCGCCCGCGCGCCATAGGTGTCGCG
This sequence comes from Ktedonobacterales bacterium, assembly GCA_025936795.1. GTDB lineage: Bacteria > Chloroflexota > Ktedonobacteria > Ktedonobacterales > JADMIN01 > JAKAIY01. The sequence continues at coordinate 5,336 of JAICSR010000043.1, forward strand.
CGTCGAGTGTGGGGATGACATTCCTAAGCTCCTTCGATGGTGAGATGAGACGCCCAGACGCAAGCCAGACGCAAGCCAGACGCAAGCCAGACGCAAGCCAGACGCAAGCGAAGCGCGGCGATGCGCGCTGACCCCTGTCGCCATCAGCGCGTGGATGCGCGCGAACACGGCAGGGGATGACTGCGGCGCACTCAGCCACTCTGTGTGGCAGGGGTGGCCTGACCGTAGAGAAAGTAGGTGGGTGTCGCGCGGAGGTCGGCCTGCCAGCCAAGCGCAGCCAACTCCGCGCGCAGTCGCTCAGGGGTATAGAACACCTTGACGATGCGATATTCGCTCCCGTCATTGAGACGGCGCGTCATATGCGTGGCCTCGGCGTCTAGCCGGTGATCGTGCGCAGAGGAGGTCAGCGCATAGAGTGAATCCACCAGAAACACGCGCCCGCCCGGCGCCAGGCAGTCGCGCACGAGCGACCAGAAGGCGGCGAACCGCTCCGGCGGCACATGCGAGAGCCAGAAGCTGAAGAAGACGAGATCGTAGCGCCGCGCGGGTCGCCAGGTGAAGAGGTCGGCAGCCTGATAGTCTATCTGATCGGCCAGGGAGCCGAGCCGTTCGCGGTTGATCGCCAGCATCTCTGGCGAGGCGTCCACGACGGTCAGCGAATCGCTGTGGCCAATCAGGCGCTGGGTCCAGAGACCAGTGCCGCCCGCCAGCTCCAGCGTGTCGGTGCGGCCACGCCCGCTCGCGGCGCCAAGGACGGTATCGAGTGCGCCTGCGACCTGCTGCGCCTCCGCATGCCAGCGCGCATTCTCCTCCGCGCCGTGGTCGTAGCGGCCCTGGCGCAGGAACCACTCGTCATATTCGCCGGCGCGCGCCCGGTAGTAGGTGATCTGCTCTCGTAGCACATCATCGTGGGAAGCCGTCATGGCTCACTCCTCTTGCGGATTGGCTGGCGAGCGTTGCGGGGCCGCATACGTCGCGCTGCTCTGAGTATAGCCCACGCGCCCACCCTCGCGTCATCGCCGGGCTGGCCCACCCTGGCCCACTCTGGCGCGACGCTCGCATCACAGCGCCCGCGCACGTTCGAGACCCGCCTGCAACATCTGGCTCAACGTGGGCAGTATAGCAAACAGACTATCCGGCGGTGTGATGTCATCTATTGGGTTTTCTGATAGCGACGGCAGATTCGCGCCCCGTAGAGCAAGTGGCTAAGGGAGCGATAATGCGGTCGTGGAGGTGACATAGAAGCTGAAGCCAAGCGCGATGATCAGCGCCAGCATTGCCAGCCCGATCATACCTGACCTTGCCCAGCCTGCCATGCTCAGAGCGCCATGAATATGCGCCGCCTGATCACACCGTAAACACGCCGATCTCCCCACCGCTTACCTACACTGAGTAAGCAGAGGGGAGATCGGAGAATGTGGGCCGCCAGGTAGCTAGCTGAGGTGGCTGGAGCAGGAGCCACCAGCGCTCGCGCTGGTCGTTCCGTCCGGACAAACGGTATTGCTCCAAATGGCGCCCGCGAAGTTGGCGCTCGTCGCGCCAGTCGCCCCTGTCAGGATGGCGCCCGTCAGATTGGCCCCTTTGAAATTTGCTCGTGCCAGGTCGGCGCCCGTCAGGTTAGCTCCCGTCAGATTGGCCCCCTTTAGATTGGCGCTGCGCAGCATGGCCCCACTCAGGTTGGCGCCGGACAGGTTGGCGCCAGACAGGTTGGCGCTGGTCAGATTGGCGTTCGTCAGGGGTGCGTTGACGAGGTAAGCCCTCGCGAGACCAGCGCTGGTCAGGTTGTAGGCGCCGTTCGCGTCGGTTGGATACCTACTCAGGGTCGTGTCAACGTACTGCGTCAACACTGGCGATTTGGACTCAGTAAAGTTGGGGTCGCCGCTATAGTTCGCGCTGATGCTGTGGGCGCCAGGAGTCGTGAAGGTCACGACGCAGGTGGCGACGCCCGCCGTGAGCGCCTGGCCGCCGCAACTGGCGATGGAGACGCTATTGTCCGCGAAGCTCACCGTCCCTGTGGGGCTGCCCGCGCCGGGCGCTTGCGCCGCGACGGCCGCCGTGAGCGTCACCGGGCTTCCGGCGGGGATGACGCTCGACGTTGTGGTGATAGTTGTGGCGGAGTTGGCCTTCCCGACCGTCTGCGTCATGCTGGACGAATCGCTCGCCACGTAGACACCAGCGCCGCTGAAATGCGCGGTGACGCTCTGCCCGCCGATGGCGCTGTACGTCACGGCGCAGGTCGCCATACCAGCGGTGAGCGGTTGCGAGCCACAGCCCGTGATCGTCGCGCCGCTATCTGAGAAGGCGACGGTCCCTGCGCCGGGATTGGGGCTGACCTGCGCCGTGTACATCACCTTCTGGCCCACCACCGCAGGATTGGGTGACGAGGACAGCGTGGTCGTCGTCGTGGTAGGGTGGACAATCTGCTCCGTCATCGTCGCGCTGGTCGCGGTGTAGCTGCTGTCACCACTGTAGTGTGCGATAATCGTGTCAGACTCGGCGCCGCTGGCGAAGTAATAGATGCAGGTGGCCGTCCCATTGCTGAGCGACTGGCTGCCGCTGAAGCAAGAGATCCGCGTCCCGTTATCGCTGAAGGTCACTGACCCGCCGCCTGGATTGGGCGTCACCGTGGCGGTGAATGTAACCCACTCATACGCCACAACAGGATTGGCCGAGGAGGTCAGCGTCATCGTCGGCGCTGGCAGGAAGGTGTAGCTCACCGCGATCATGGCTGTATCGTAGACGTGGTACGCGCCGGAGACCTCGGTGGCGTCCGCTTCAGCCCAGCTCGATCCACCACCACCGCCGCCGCCGCTGCCAACCCCAGTGCCAGAGCCGCCAGCGATCGAGAGGCCGCCACCACCGCCGCCGCCGCCGCCATAATAGCCACCACCACCACCGCCGCCGCCTACCACTGCGTTACCGCCAGCGCCACCCGCGCCAAAGCTGCCATCCGCGCCATTGTCGCCGTCGCGCTGGCTGCGGCAACTGCCGTGAGATCCCAACCAGCCGGGGCCGCCCGCGCCGCCGCCGCCGCCGCTGGTCGCCGTTCCACCACCGCCACCATTGCCACCACCACCGCAGAAATACTGACTGGCGCCTTGCACGCCGGGGGTCCCACCAAAGTCATTGCCCCAGTAGCCGCCACCACTGCCACCATCGCCGCTGAACGGGACCGCGACGGCGCCAGCGCCCGCGCCGCCAGCGCCCACTACCAGCCGCGAGCTCAGGGAATCGCAGGTGGTGTCGCCGCTGGAACAGGAACGCACATCTGAAGCCCCACCGCCGCCAGCCCCACCCGAGTAGGGGCCTTCGATCCCCATGCCACCGCTGGCGCCGCCGTTGAAGCCGCCACTCCCTGGTGCGCCGTAGCTGGGATCGCCGCCCGCGCCGCCGACCTCGACATACAGCGTCGCGCCCGCAGTCACGGGAACGGTGGCGGCCATCGTCGCCCCATACCCGGGAAGACCGCTATCTACGCCTGAGGTCCCGCCGCTGGCTCCTGTCGCCGTGATCGTGAGCGCGCCGACGCCCGCCGGGACGGTGAAGGTTTGCTCGCTCCCGGTGTAACTGAAGCTGCGTGAACAGAAATTGCCATCGGCGCTCGTGGTCCAGCCACTCGCGCAGACACCGGGCGCGGCATGCGATACCCGCGCCGTGACGGCGGCTCCGGCAAACGCCAGGCTGGCGACCGCCAGGCTGGTGATCGCCAGACGCGCCACCCGGCGCCGCCTGCCAATCCATGCGCCAAATCGTTCAATCACCATGTGTCTCAAGCCCTTTCGTACATTTCATTCAAGCGAAGTGACCCAGATTCGGACAGTTCCAACGGATCGGACGGACCGGAGGCGTGGGAGACTTGTGGGCGCCACGCGGTAGATAGGTTTGTCGTGTCGAGGTGTCTGCGAGCGCCGCTCCTGAATCGCACGGTGAGTGAATCCACAGGCGCATCGCCCTGATGACCGCGCGTTGGTCTGAGGCGTCGAGCGACGCTGATCAGGCAAACGTAGGATAGTACCCTGTTGAGAGAGTGTAAGGGGCGTCCCGCTACGCGAACAGCGACACTCCCCCCACACTCCCGCGACACTTGCCCGCGCGGCGCCACGCCAACGCCTACTGACAAGTGGAATGCCCGGCGGTATACTGCGGGTGCGCACGCTTGAGCCATGCGACGGCGCGCCACGCAGGGTGGGATGAGGCCAGGTACGCGCCTCAGTGTGGGAAGTGGGATAGGTGTATTTCAAAGCGTCAGACCGCCCTCTCATCGCCCGATCCCACGCCGGTTGGCGCATTGCTGCGGGAGCAACGGTTGCGCGCCGGGCTAAGTCAGTCGGAGCTTGCCGAGTCCGCCGGGCTGAGCGTCGCCGCAGTCGCCGCCATCGAGCAGGGGCTGCGCCGCTACCCCTACGCGCACACGCTCCGCCGCCTGGCCGACGCTCTCCGCTTGAGCGAGGCCGACCGCGCGGCCCTACTCGCCTCCGCCCGCCGCGACCACTCAGCGCCCGCCACGACCAACGCGCCCGCCATGTCAGACGCCTCCATAGCGCACGCACAGGCGCTTCCCATGCTGTCAACGCCGCTCTTCGGGCGCGATGCCGATGTGGAGCGTGCTGTCGCGTTGTTCAGCGCATCCCCGCCCGCTCGCCTGCTGACGCTCACCGGCCCAGGGGGCGTGGGGAAGACTCGCCTGGCGCTGGCGGTGGCCCATGCCCTCCAGTCCACCTTCGCGCACGGCGCCGTCTTCGTCGACGTCTCTGCTGCGCGTACCGCACGCCAGGTCGCTGACGCCATCGTCGCTGGTCTCGGTCTGCGGCAATCGGCGAGCAGCAGTGGCGCTGAGTTGTTGCTGGCGTACCTGCGTGGGCGTGAAGTCCTGCTCGCACTCGATAACTTCGAGCAGGCGCTCGACGCGGCGCCGTTCATCGCCGATCTGCTGGCCGCCTGCCCGGATGTCCGCGCGCTGGTCACGAGCCGCGCGGCGCTGCGGCTGCGCGCGGAGCAGCGGTTTGCGGTCGAGCCGCTGATGACGCCGCCTGCTGACAGCGGGCAGATGCCGGACGTGGTCATCCGATACCCTGCAGCGCAGGTCTTCGTCGAGCGCGCCCGCGCCAGCCAGCCTGGCTTTCATCTGAGTGTGAGCAATGCCGAGGATGTGGCTGCGCTCTGTCGTCGTCTCGAAGGGCTGCCGCTGGCGCTGGAGCTTGCGGCGCCGCGCCTGAACATCCTGACACCGCGCGCGCTGCTCGAGCGCCTGGCGCAGCCGCTAGCCCTCCTCAGTGGCGGCCCCGCTGACCTCCCGGACCGTCAACGCACCTTGCGTGCGACCCTCGCCTGGAGCTACGACCTGCTCGCGTTGCCTGAACAGACGCTCTTCCGTCGACTCGCCATCTTCACCGGTGGCTGGACGCTCACTGCTGCGGAAGCCATCTGCGCCGATGAGCGACTCACCGCCAGCGCGACCCTTGAACTTCTCGAATCCCTGATGCGCCATAGTCTTGTCCAGGCGCAGCGCCCGGCGGGCGCCCGTGCGGGCGCCGACGCCAGCGCAGATGACCCCGATGCGCTGCGCTTTGGCATGCTCGAGACCGTGCGCGAGTATGCCGCCGGGTTGCTGGCGGCGAGTGGCGAGGAGGAGGCGACGGCGCGGCGCCATCGCGACTGGTATTTGCGGGCGGTTCTGGACATCTTCCCACGCTGGTACGACCGCCAGCGCGCCGACCCGCTGGAGCGCGAACTAGATAATCTACGCGCCGCACTGCGCTGGACCATCGCACGCGGCGACAGCGCCGCTGGCCTCTTGCTGGGGGTTGGCGGCTGGACGCTCTGGTTCGCGTATGGCCTCTATCATGAGGGGCGCGCCTGGATGGCCGAGCTATTCGCGCTGCCCGGAGCGCAGGAGTCCGTCGGTTATCCATATGTTACCGCCCTCGCCGGGCATCTCGCCTATTGTGAGGGCGACTACACCGCCGCGCTGACCGATCTGACCGAGGCGCTGACTGCGGATGCACAGCCCTGGCCACAGTCCACAGAGGAGTATGCCAATACGCAAGGGCTTGCGCTGCTCTGTTATTGTTTCCTGGGGCTCACGCACGGCGCGCGTGGAGAGATGGCTGCGGCGGAGGAGTCGTACCTGGCCGCGCTGCGTCAGCCAATCGTGCGGGGTGACCTGCTCCTGACGGTGTTGAATGGCCTGGCCGAGACACGCTTCGAGCGCGGCGATTTCGTTGGCGCCGAGGAGACGCTGCGGCGCATCTTCGCCCTCCCTGGCATCCAGAACTACCCGGCTGCCCTGGCGCGCACAGTGACGCTGCAAGCGCAATTGGCCGCGCGACACGGCGACTATCCAGCCGCCTGGCGTCTGTTGCGCGAGACGACCGCCGCCCTGCAACGTCACACAGTGTGGCACACGTTGGCGTTCGTCCACCAGACAGCCGCAGAGATCGCGGTAAACCAGGATTACCCTGCTGTGGCTGCCGGGCGCCTGGCGCGCCTGCTCGAGATCGCCCAGGAGACTGGTGATCGCCATGTCTTTGCGCCAGCCATCGAAGTCTTTGCTACCATCATTGCAGCGCGGGAGCCAGAGCGTGCGCTGGTCTTCGTTGGCGCAGCGACGGCGCTGCGCGAGTCGCTCGCAGTCACTCCGACACCGCGCGAGCGTGAGCGCGTTGAGCGCTGGCTGCCCCAGGCGATGGCGGCGCACGGCCAGGAGGTCGCCGCCGCAGCGATCGCACGTGGGCGCGAGCGCCCGCTGGCAGCGCTGGCGGAGGCGCTGGCATCCTGCGTTGCGATGGCGGCAACGGAGTCCTTTCCCGACGACCATACCCCCTCATCACCCAGCGCCCCGCAGATGGCGCGCGATTAGCGGGGCCGCATACGTCGCGCTGCTCTGAGTATAGCCCATGCGCCCGCCCTCGCGTCATCGCCTGGCTGGCCTACTCTGGCGCGGCGCTCGCATGACATCACTCGCGCACCTTCGAGACCCACCTGGAGCCTCCAGTTCATCGCGGGCAGTATAGCAAACAGACTATCCGGCGGTGTGATGTCATCTATTGGGTTTTCTGATAGCGGCGGCAGAATTGTGTAGCGTTAGTTAGGACACTTGACAAACTAACGCCCGCATGCTACCTTGTTCAACAGCGGAGGGCAACGGCCTATGACTCCATCAGACGCCAGGGTCCCGCCCAGCGCTCGCTGGCGCGACGCCCTAGTCCGACCAAACATCGTGGGCCAACGCGCTTCGGACCTCCACGACATGCGCGAGGCGAACATTGCGCTCGTCTTGCGCCTCATCCGCCAGCATGGACCACTCGCTCGCGTCGCCATCGCCCGGCGCACGGGCCTCTCTCGAACGACGGTAAGTAGTATCGTTGACGGCCTTCTTGCCGAGGGGGTCGTCCGTGAAGGCGAAACGCTCAGCGCAGCTCCAAGCGGTGGCCGTCGGCCCACACTCGTCCATTTCAACGAGTCGGCTGGCATCATCCTGGGGGTTGATTTCGGACGCACGCACTTTACCTTACTCGCCACGGATCTGCATGCGCACATCATCGCACGCAAGTCGGGTCCGTGTGACACAGACCTTGGCCCAGATGTCCTGCTCCAACGGCTCATCAGCGAGATTCGTCAGCTCATGAACGAGCATCACCTCGATTGGGATCGCGTTGTAGGCGCTGGGATGGGCATTCCGGGTCCTGTAGACGCCGCCCTCAACATGCTGGTCAGGCCTCCGCGCATGGCTGGCTGGGACATGGTGGATGTCACTGGAATCCTGCGAGTGGCGCTCGGGGTACCCGTCTTGCTCAACAATGACGCGAACCTCGGCGCGCTGGCGGAGGGTCGCTACGGCGAGGCGGTCGGCGCCTCCAACTACATCTACGTGAAGGTAGGTACGGGCATCGGTTGCGGCCTGGTGATTGACGGCAAGATCTATCGGGGCAGCGGTGGCGTGGCTGGCGAGTTCGGCCACTTCACCATCGATAACGACGGGCCGTTATGCGCATGTGGCAATCGAGGCTGTCTGGAAGCAGTCGCTGGGGCGCCTCAAATCGTGCGGATGGCGCTACACGCGGGCTTCGGCCAGGGCGAGGCCACAGCTCGCACGCCGAGCGATGATGAGGACCCAGATGAGGACCCAGAGGTAGATGTCGCGGATGTGATCCAGGCCGCGCTGAGCGGTGACCTGGCCTGCCAGGCCGCCGTGGGGCGGGCGGCGGAGTTGATTGGGATCGCAATGGCAGGCCTGGTGAATCTCGTCAATCCGTCGGTGATCTTACTCTATGGCAGCGTGGCGCGGGCCGATGAGCTTCTGCTCGGCCCGATTCGCGAGGCCATTCACCAGCGCAGTCTTCTGGCGGCCTCGCGTATGGTGCGAGTCCAGACGAGTGCGCTAGGCGACAGCGCCATCGCGCTGGGCGCAGCAACGATGGTGCTGGACGCCATTTTCGGCACGCCCGTCTATATCGAAGATCATGTGGCTGACGACGACACGGCTGAAGCGCCCGCTGTCGGCGCCGCCAGTGGGGCGAATGACGCCTGAGCAGGCGGATGCTCTGACGACACGCGCTCTGGGAGGTTGAAGCGCTCTGGCCTTACCTGGGCTGTCACTGTCTGACAGCCACCGCATGCGTCGCCTCGCGGCGGCATGCGCTCTTTCGCGCACTCGTTGGATCACCGACGCTGGCTTGCGTCACCAACCGCCAATGTTGTCGGGACGTTCCTCGGTGAGAATATCCAGCAACGCTGGCGTAGTTATGACAAGGGCCACCATCAGACGATACGCCGCAGGTGGCGTATCACACACCCGAACGAACGGAGACCTCACGATGAAGTTTTCCCCGCTATCACACAGCCGCGCGGCGGCTACTGCGCTAGTCGGCGCAAGCCTGCTGGCCATGGCGCTCGCAGGTTGCACCTCCAACACCGGCGGCGGCTCCAGCGCCTCCGGCCCCTACAGCGCCGCGAAGGGCTGCGAGAAGGTTGGCGTTTTGCTGCCAGAGAGCGCCTCGTCTGCTCGCTGGGAGGCCAATGACCACCCCGCTCTGGTGGCCGCAATCAAGCAGTACATGCCCAACGCTGCGGCGCCGGACGTGACCAATGCGGGCGGCTCTGACACGACGCAGCTCGCTCAGGCTGAGGCCGACCTCACCAAGGGCGACTGCATCCTGATCGTCGCGCCGCACGACAGCACGGCGGCGGCCACGATTGTCGAGAAGGCGCTGGCGAAGCATGTGCCAGTCATCGCATACGACCGCCTGATCCAGGACAAGAACACCGCCTTCTATGTCTCGTTCGACAATGTGAAGGTTGGCGAGCTGCAAGGCCAGTACATCGCGCAGAATTATCAGAGCTATGTAACGGCCAACAGCAACAATAACCTGGTCATGATCAACGGCGCGTCGACTGACAACAACGCCGTTCTGTTCAAGAAGGGCGCTCACGAGGCGCTCGATCCGCTTATCAGCGGTGGTCAGCTCAAGAGTGTGTACGAGCAGTTCACGCCGAACTGGGACAACCCGACCGCGCAGAACGAGATGCAGGCCGCACTGACCCAGACAGGCAACAAGGTCGCCGTCGCCTATGTCGCCAACGACGGCATGGCTGGCACAGTGATCGCCGCCTTGCAGCAGGCGAATCTGGCGGGTAAGGTGCTGGTGACTGGCCAGGACGCGACGGTCGCTGGCATCCAGAACATCCTGCTGGGCAACCAGTCCATGACGGTCTACAAGGCCATCCCGAAGGAAGCCAATGCGGCTGCGCAGCTTGCCGCTGCGTTGAGCGCTGGTACCAGCACTGCATCGCTGACCAACGGGGCAACCACGGCCACCCAGGACGGCGGAAACCTTCCGTCCGTGCTGGAGACCCCAGTTTCGGTGGACAAGACCAATATCGCGTCAACCGTACTGGCCGACGGCTATGTGACCAAGGCTGAGATCTGCGCGAACGTACCAGCGGGTACAGATGGTGTCTGCTAGCTGGCAGTGCGCCTGGTGGCAGAGCAGTAAGCTACGCTAGTGGCAGTGCGGGCTGCGGAGTGACGACGTTCAGACGTTACCCCGTGGCCCGCGCTTCCTTCGCCAGACCCGCTGACCAGCAGCGATGATCGCTGCTGAGCGTCTTTGCATGTACTTACCGCGATGATGTGGACAAATGATTCCCGCGCTCGGTGGCGTTGCGGCCACGAGATGGAGATTCAGCTATGGCTTCCACGACGGACGGGGCCTCGGCAGGCGACACCGCTCGCGTTCCAGCGCTCCAGTTGAAAAACATCAGCAAAGCGTTTGGCGCAGTCCAGGCGCTACGCGATGTGGACTTCGAGGTCTACGACGGTGAGGTGGTTGGTCTGGTCGGCGATAACGGCGCCGGCAAGTCAACGCTCGTCAAGACCATCGCGGGAGTGAACATCCCTGACACGGGCGAGATACTCGTCAATGGGCAGCGCGTCCATGTCAGCAGCCCAGCCGATGCGACGCGTTTGGGGATCGAGACGGTCTATCAGGACCTCGCGCTCTGCGATAACCTGGATGTCGTCAACAACCTCTATCTTGGCCGCGAAGCGGTCTCCGTCCCTGCTGGGCCACTCTCCCCTCTTAACGAACTGGAGATGGAGCGCCGCACCGTCGAAGTGCTGCGGCAGCTCGATGTCAAGCTTCCCTCGGTGCGCTCGATTGTCGCATCACTCTCTGGCGGCCAGCGACAGTCTATCGCCGTCGCCAAGACCATCTTGCGCAACGCGCAGGTGGTGCTGCTCGACGAACCAACCGCCGCGCTCGGTGTCGCCCAGACTCGTCAGGTG
>JAICSR010000562.1 GCA_025936795.1 Ktedonobacterales bacterium
GCCCTTACTCGTGCCGACGAGAGCCGTCCCCACTTCGCCCATGCCTATATGCTGCTCGCGCGCGATGAGTGGCTGCGCGAGGCCCAGCCAGAGCGACTGGCGCGGATGAAGCGGCTGAGTGAAACGCCGGATCCGTCGCGCGGGGCCGGCAGCTAGCGCCTAATAAGGAGGCTCAACACCGGCCGCTTGAAGATAGGGGCCGCCAAAGCGGCAACGTATAGAAACGCTCAGACGCTATCGCGAACTATGGGATACCTCGCTGAAGCGCTGTTCCCCGTACCCGCGCATGGATGGGGAGCGTGCAAACTATCAGGCGTGGAGCATCTTGGGATACAATGCAAAGACTTTCGCCCAGCAGAGATTGAGTGGCGACCGCGACGATCCAGCGTAGCCTGGCGCGGTCCAGTGTGTAGAGGGATGAGACTTCGATGGCACGCATCTCCACGGCGCCGATCAAGGGCGCGCGCGACTTTCTGCCGCGCGACCTCGCGCCTCGCAACCGCGTCTTCCAGCTCATGCGCGACACGTTCGAGCGCTATGGCTACGAGCCACTGGAGACGCCCGCCATCGAGCATTCGAGCGTGCTGGAAGGCAAGTATGGCGAGGAGGGCGAGCGGCTGCTCTTTCGCATCCTGAAGAATGGCCGCGACCTGGAGACCGCCGCAAACGATCTGCTGGCGCGTGGCCCTGCGGCTGAGCGCTCGGCGGGCGCGGTGGCGCGTGGCTTCTCGGAGATGGCGCTGCGCTACGACCTGACGGTGCCGCTGGCGCGCGTCATCGCCGCGCATCAGAACGACCTCGTAACGCCCTTCCGCCGCTATCAGATGCAGCCCGTCTGGCGCGGTGATCGCCCGCAGCGTGGACGCTATCGCGAGTTCTTCCAGTGCGATGTGGACTGCGTGGGCAGCCGCTCGATGACGGTGGACGCGGAGATGGTGGCGATTCACCACGAGGTTTTCGCGCGGCTGGGCTTCCAGACGTTCGTGACACAGGTGAGCCACCGGGGCCTGCTGGATGCGCTGATGGAGGCCAGCGGCGTTGCGCCAGAGCAGCGCACCCCAGCGCGTGTCCAGATTGACAAGTTCGACAAGATTGGCGCCGACGGCGTGCGCGTAGAGTTGCAGCGCATCGGGCTGGCTGATCGCGTGACCGATGCGCTGCTCGAGACGCTCAGCCTCACCGGCGCCCCGCTCGACATGCTGGAGGCGCTGCGACCGCTGCTGCGCGAGACGCACCAGGGCGAGACGAGCCTCCGCGAGCTGCAAGAGGTCTTCGGCTACATCCGCGCGATGGGCGTGCCGCAGGAGCGCTATGAGCTACGCCTCTCGATGGTGCGCGGCTCCGACTACTACACTGGCAGCATCTACGAGACGGTGCTGCCCGGCTCTGGGCTGGGTACGCTCGGCGCAGGCGGGCGCTACGACAAGCTGGTGGGCATGTTCCTGGGGCGCGACATCCCGGCGGTGGGCATCTCGTTTGGTGTCGAACGCATGCTGGTGGCGCTGGAGGATGCGGGCTTGCTGGCAGGCGGCGCCATCACGACGACGCAGGCGCTGGTGACACTCTTCGACGCCGAGACGGTGGGCGCGTCATTCGCGCTGGCGCAGGCGTTGCGCGCGGCGGACCTGCGCACGGAGGTCTACACCGAGCCAAAGGGGCTGGGGCCACAGCTTGCCTTCGCCAGCAAGAAGGGCATCCCGCTGGCGTTCATCATCGGGCCAGATGAACTGGCGCGCGGCGAGGTGAAGCTGCGCGACCTGCGTACGCGCGAAGAGGTCAGCATCCCGCAGGCCGAGGCGCCTGCCCAGGCGCTGGCCCGGCTGGCCGCGCACTGAGGATCGCGCGGCCAGCGGTTGAAACCGCGCCTGAAGGTGGCTGCGAGGCGCCACCAGACCCGCCTCTGCGGGTCCAAACCCAGTCCGCGCAGGCGGACTTCGCGGCCCGCAGGGCCTTCGAGGCGCGGTTGATGATGTTTTAGAATAAAGGACGTACAGGTTGGTGAGTCGCAAGCAGGAGGTGTCAGCATGCCCA
>JAICSR010000522.1 GCA_025936795.1 Ktedonobacterales bacterium
TACGGCGCCAACCCGCCGCCGAACGCCACGTTCAACGCCGGGCGGGCCATCCCGCGCCTGTGGAACTGGCTCTGGGTGCGCCAGCCACTCGGCGGCGTGAAGGGGCCGTACTACGACTTCGTCTTCATCGTGCGTGATGGCCTGAATGTGCAGCCCTAGCGACGCGAGGCTAGATGCGCAGCAGGCAGGTGGAGCGCGTGCGCTCGTCGTGACGCTCTGCCTGTCGCTCGCGCTGATCGGCTGCGCAGCATCGGGCGGCGCGGCGAGCGGGCCAACGCCGACCCGAACCAGCGCAGCCAGCGGCGAGGCCAGCGGCACGGCGGGGTGGTCATCCTACCGCGACCCGACGTATGGCTTCGTCGTCGAGTATCCGCGCGGCGCGACAACCCTTGGCGCAACGGCGACGGGCGGCGCAAGCCTCGCTAGCTGGCGCATCGCCAATCCGCAGGACGGCGACGACGCCACGCTGGAGGTGACGGCCACCACACAGGCCAGCGCGGGCGTCTGCGCGCACTACACCGACGGCAAGCCAGTGACCCTGGCGGGCGGCGTCACTGGCTACGAGCAGGACAACCTCAGCGACCCGATGCCAACGAGCGCGGCGAGCCAGCCGCAGATACAGCCGCAGGTCGCCGTCATCGTGCTGCATAGCGGCCTGCTCACCATCATCACGCTGACCGGGCAGGGGCAGCCCAGCACGTTTGCACAGCGCTGGGGCGGCGTCTGGGATCACATCCTCGCCACGTTTCAGCCAGGGCAGGGGCCAGCGAGCGCGCAGCCCTGCGGCTGATTGGCGCTGAGCGGCGGCTACGTCGTCCGGTCGCGCAGCCGATAGACGAACTTCAGGCCCGACCAGACGGTGTCAATCGCCGCCACCTTCACATCCACCAGTCCGGCGGCGAGGCCCGCCTCGCGCACGAGGCTCTCACGCAGGTCGGTTGGCAGCTTCGCGGCCAGCTTCGGCCAGCAGAGCCAGAGCGCGCCCTGTGGTATCAGCGCGGCGACGAGCGACGGCAGCAGCGCCACGAGCGCGGCGTGATCGGTCGCAAACACCTGGATGAAGTCGAGCTCGCGCGCTGACGGCTCGCAGAACTCCACCTGCGCGGCGACGGCGCCCAGCGCGCTCAGATAGCCCGGCGGCGCATCGAGCAGCAGCGCGCGCATGCCTGGCTTGAGGCCCAGTTTCGCGGCCAATGGGCGCTGCGCGTATCCAGCGGGCTGCATAGCGTTCCCCTCCACAATCCAGCATCCACACGGTTGCATATTCTTCCTGCGGAGTGTACGTCCCAACCAGTGGATGCGCAACCAATCTGCGAGACAACGCGACGCCTCAGCCCGGCGGTGGTTATGGGCGCTTGCGCGGCGCCAATGCCGCGTGGCACAGTATGCTGGTGAATCCAACGCGTGATTTCTCCCAGCATGAGAGTGAAGACAACCGTGCCGCGACCACTATCCTCCTCAGCAACCACCTATCCGCTGCTGCGCCTGCGCCCGGGGCGCGACTACACCCTTGGCCAGGGGCATCCGTGGCTGTTCTCTGGCGCGTTCCTCGATCTGCCGCGTGAGGCGCCCGCTGGCAGTGTGGTGGACGTGACCACGCACGATGGCCAGTGGCTCGCGCGCGGCCACCTGAACTCCGCCAACAGCCTGGCGTTTCGCGCGCTGACCCGCGAGCGCGACGAGGCGATTGACGAGGCGTTCTACGTGCGACGCATCCAGCGGGCGCAGGCGCTGCGCGATCTGTTGCCAGCCAGCGTCACCGCCTATCGGCTGATTCATGCCGAGGCGGACGGGCTGCCAGGCCTGATCGTGGATCGCTACGACCACTGGCTGGTGGCGCAGTTTCACACGGCGGGCGTGGAGGCGCAGCGCGAGACGATCATCGCGGCGCTGGCGCAGGCGCTGGGGCCGGACGTGGTGGAGGGTATCGCCACGCGCGACGACCTGCGCGCCCGTGCGCGCGAGGGGCTGGTGGTTGGCGGCGCAGCGGTCGCGTGGGGGCTGGTTCCCGATGAGATCGAGGTGAGCGAGGGCGGCGTGCGCTATCTGGTGGCGCCGCTGACGGGTCAGAAGACGGGCTTCTTCCTCGATCAGCGCGACAAGCGCGCCCGCGTGACGGAGCTTGCGCCGCACGCCTCCTCGCTGCTGAATTTGTTCGCCTACTCTGGCGGCTTCGCGCTGGCCGGGCTGGCAGGCAATCCATCGCTGCGCACGGTCAACGTGGACTCGTCGGCGCCTGCGCTGGAGCTAGCGCGCCGTAACTACGCGCTGAATGCCGTGGTCGCCGATGAGCCACACGATCAGCCGCGCCATCAGTTCATCGCGAGCGATGTCAACGCCTACCTGCAACGCGCCATCGAGGCCGGCGAGCGCTTCGATCTGGTCGTGGTGGACCCA
>JAICSR010000384.1 GCA_025936795.1 Ktedonobacterales bacterium
AGCGACATGGTGAACATCATGGCGCAGGCGCCCGCGATTCTGGAGGCGCTGACGGGCGTGCGCATGGCGGACCTGTTTGCGCGTGTGCCAGGCATGACGGTGGAGAGCGATGGCGCGGCGGCGAACGGCGCGACAGCCACCCCGACCAGCGCCGAGCAGCCTGCGCCGACGGATGCGGCGCCTGGCCCGGCGACTGCCCCAGCGACCAGCAAAGCCGACGCCAGCCAGTCAGCCAGCGCGCCTGAGCGCGAGCCTGTGCCTGTGACGCCGAACGCGCTGCCAGCGGAGGCGCCCGCGACTGCCAGCGCCTCCGCCCTGAACGGCGCGGCTCCAACGAGTACGCGCGGCCCACGTCGCCAGCGCGCCCGCTAGGGATGCTCCTTGTCCATCTTACCCCCGACCGCTCTCCTTATGGAGATGTGGCGGGGGTGAAGTCGCACCTTCCTATCACAGAGAGCGAACGATTGTCCAGATGCGAGGGTACGCTATTGTGCGTATCTTGTTTGCGGGCTGACAGTCAGGCAATGTGTCAGGGTTGTGTTAGCCAGGAGGTCATGGTATACTTGCGCGCAAGAGCCGCAGGGCGACTCTATCACAACTCCTGTGTGTGAACGGGGATCACACGCACGCTGTAGACGCAAGTCGGTGGTTGGCAAGGGTTAGAACGTCGGCCTCGGTTATTGGGACGATTTTCCCTCAGTTCTCCTCAACAGCGGATTCCCCCGGTTTTCAGCTAGGCCCCACATAGTGATGGGGCAGACAGGCGGCTACGGTTCTATCGTTGAGTACGACCGTAGCCGAAAGAGAGAGGTTTTGACCTTGGCCACCGATCAGACACTGCGTTGTCGCGAGTGCGGACGTGAATTCCTGTTCACGACCGGCGAGCAAGAGTTCTATGCCAGCCGCGGCCTGATGAACACGCCATCACGCTGCCCAGAGTGCCGCGCCGCGCGCAAGGCCACCATGTCGGGCGGCGGCGGTGATCGCGGTCGCCGCGAGATGTTCGTCGCGACCTGCAGTTCGTGCGGACGCGAGGCGCGTGTGCCATTCCAGCCGCGCGGCGACAAGCCCGTCTATTGCAGCGACTGCTACCAGCAGATGGGTGGCGGCGGCGACCGCCGCAGCGGCTCCAGCAATGGCGGCAGCGGCTACGGCAACCGCTGGTAATTGCGCTCGCGAGCGACGTTTGCGCCTCGTTGAGTGTCGCGACAGCCTCCGTTCCAATGTGGGACGGAGGCTGTTTTGCATGCCCAACGCGACGAGCGACTACGGTCTGCCCGACGAATCATGGAGACTCTGGTTCGAGGGGGGATAGTGGTTGTTCAACGCAGAGCGCCATGACGCCATTGGCGTGCTGATGCGCCCGCGCAACGCCCGCGCAACGCCCGCGCCGTTCACGGCAGTCGCGCCCGCGATCACGGATGGTTGGGGCGGGCGTTGGCGCCATCTGTGCTGTCAACCACCTGCGTGCGCGATGCGCACTCCCTGAGAGTGTTTGCTGCAAGGAGATGAGAGACCATGACCGACTCCAGGACAGACTCTAGCGACGCCGAGGTGCAGAACGCACTGAATCCCAATCCAGATGCGCTCGACGAACATGATCCGAACGTGGCGCGCGACCCGGTCTGCGGCATGCTGGTAGACAAGCGCACAGCCAACGATACGCTGGCCGCCCCGGTCAATGAGAAGGGGATCGGCATGCTCTATTTCTGCTCGGCGAACTGCAAGGCGCTCTTCGAGGCGAATCCCGCCCAGTATGGCTTCTCCTCGCTCTAGTTTTACAGGCGCAGCCGCCGCATCCACTTCGCGATTTTTCCCGTTTGGTGGCAAGCGGCAAGCCACGATGAACGAGAGCGCGTCTGCGCATGATTTCTGGCGCGAAGTCCTGAGCAAGCGTAAGGCTTCGCGCCAGGTGCGCCTGTAAAACCAGAAGCGACAGCGGGCGATTACGCGCGGCTCCAGTCGCCGCGCCAGCGGTCGGCGTGTGGCATGCCGCTGGCCAGCGCTGCAGCGCGCACGGCGGCGCCATCCACCGCCACGCGGCGCGGCTCCCAGCCCAGCGCGCCCGCCTGCCAACTGAGGATGCCATACTCAGCGTAGTCCGACGGGTTGTAGAGCGCGCCCGCGTCATCGGTCGCCATCGGCAGGCCGACGCTACCTGGATTGACCAGTGTGAGCGGGCCGAGACGCCGCAGCATTGGTGTATGGGTATGGCCGCTCGCCAGCGCCAGCGCCTCCACTGGCCCCACCAGCGCCGCCAGCTCGTCTATCGGCGTCTCAGGCAGCAGCCGATGATTGAATGAGCGCGGCGAGCCATGCGCGCAGAGCAGCGTTGCGCCCGGCTCCGGCGCATTCGTCGCATCCTTCGCATCGAGCGGGATGGTGGCGGTCAGCGGCAGCGCGGTGAGGTAGGCCGCATCCTCAGCGCTCAGCGCCTCCGCCGACCAGACATCAATCTCCGCCACCCAGGCGCCCCAGCGCGCATAGCTGCGCATCAGATCGGGCGTGCGGCCCTCGCGGCGCAGGCTCAGGGCAAACGCATCGCAGTTGCCCATCACTGCCGGGCAGCCCAGCGCGCGGATGCGCGCGACGCACTCGTGTGGCTGCGGGCCGGAGAGCGCGATATCGCCCAGGCAGACCACCTGCTCGACGCGCTGCTGTGCGAGATCGCTCAGCGTGGCGTCGAGCGCGACCAGATTGCCGTGAATGTCTGAGAGCAGCGCGATACGCATCGGTGGATGACCTCCTGGGCGCGGTTCATGCGTGCGAGGCGTGGCCTAGGCGTGGCCGAAGAGCAGCGCCGCAATGAAGACCAGCGCGCCACCGCCGACCACCTGCAAGATCGAGAGGCCCCAGTTGGTACCGAAGAAGCGGTGGCGAATGGCTGCGATCAGCACCAGCTCGACCGCGACGACGATGTAGGCGGCGAACAGCGCTGTGTGCAGGCTGGGCAACAGGAAGGGCAGCGTATGTAAGGCGCCGCCGAAGAAGGTCATCACCCCGGTGACGGAGCCGCGCAGCACGGGATTGCCGCGCCCGGTCAGCTCGCCGTTGTCCGAGAGGCCCTCGGCGAAGGCCATGCTGATGCCTGCGCCAGTCGCCGTGGCCATGCCGACCAGAAAGGCCGTGAAGGGCTTATTGGTCAGGAACGCGGCGGTAAAGATGGGGGCCAGCGTCGAGACAGAGCCATCCATCAGTCCGGCCAGCCCTGGCTGCACGACGCGCAGGACGAAGCTGCGCTCGTCGGCGTGATCCAGCGCGATGGCGCGCGGGGGGCCGCCCTCCAGCCGCCGCGCCGCGCCAAAGAGGCCAAACGTGCGCAAGAGCATCACTAGCGCCGCCTGCCAGCTTAGCGTTGTTCGGGTCCTCATGTGTTGTCCTCTGCCACCCTCTATCTCCTCGCGGCTCCGAGCGGCGCCCACGGATTCCTGCATGGGTTTCTGCACAGATTCCTGTTCAGCGCCGTGTCCACCGAGCGTCATCGTAGTCGTTCTCTGGTCGCGATGGCGGCGTGCGCTGGGGCGTTCGTCGGCTGCTCGCGCAGCGTCTGCTGGCACATCGGGCAGTAGCCGAAATACTGCTCGGAGTGCGTGACAACCGCGAATCCCGCGATGTCGGCTGGGATGCGATGCGCTGGCGTCGTTCCCACAGGCGCGTCAATGACCTTGTAGCAGCGCAGGCAGACCAACTCGGCGTGTCCAGCGGTGTCGGGGTCGAAGTGGATATGTCCATCGCCCGCGTCGAAGCGGCGAATCTCGCCCCACTCCACCAGCTCGTTCAGCGTGTGATAGAGCGTCGTCAGCGAGAGGCTCGGCAGCGCGGGCTTGAGTCGGCGATAGAGGTCTTCCGCAGTGGGATGCGTCCTATCCTCCGCCAGC
>JAICSR010000099.1 GCA_025936795.1 Ktedonobacterales bacterium
AGCCTGAGCGTGGAGGAGGGCGAATAGCCCTGGGTTAGCGTAACGTGAGTCTTGGATAAGCGAAATGACTTCAGTCGGGATATGATGCGGTTCTCAAACAACCCGTCAGTCCCGATCTGGAGGCATCGCAGATGAGTGTACTCGACCTGTACTGTTCGGTAGATGCATTCTGGCAGGATTTCGCGCCGCTCTGGGGGGCGCTAAGCGACTGGGCGTTGTTTTATCTCGTGAACTGCTTGTTTCTTCAGGTACAGCCTGGGAAAACAAGCAGTTTCTCATTGTAGTTGGAAATACGCTGGGAGTGCAGGTCACCTTCTCTGATAGATTGCCTCACATCCACTGGATCTTATCTCGGGTGTCAGGTCTCACCTACGGGAGGTTCGGCCCAGGCGATGGCCGCAGAGTAACGCCGTTCGATTGTACCTGGATACCATTGACGCCCAGGGTGTCCAGCCCCTCTACTATCCGCTGGCCAGTAAGGTAGGGGATCTGTGTGGTATCGCCCAGCGCGTAATAACGCACCAGCGAAGCCAGGTAGGCCGCCGCAGTGTGCTGCTGGGCATCACGGCTGATGCCGCCGTCTACGTCTTCCACAAGAGTTCTGCTGCATGAATTGTCAGAAGGGCAGAGGTTGTCGGTATAGCCGAAGTGCGACGCCTTTGGAATCATGACCAGTGTCTTAGGCGTCCCTGAGTTTGTGTAAGCCTGCATGGGGTCAGCATCTTGGTTGATATCCCAGCTGCTTCCTATCACCACCAGGTTGCGTACGTTCCTGCTCCCGAAGATAGATCCTTCCACGGGAGCGACGAGGCCGTAGGACAGTGACTTGATGTGGCTATCTCCCGCGAGCATTGGCCCTGCGTTGACCGCTCCACCGCCACCAGTCGAGTGCCCGGCCAGCACGACATGCGAGAGATCCAATTGGTTGGAGAAGAGCGTCGCATTCAACGAGTCCAGTAGGTATTTGTAGCATGCCGTCAGCACTGAGGCGCGACTCGAGAATTCGTTCTGGGAACCTGGCGGTGGCGCCCAGCTCAGGTCTGGGACAAGGCAGACACAGCCGTAGGAGGCTACATGGAACATTATGGTGCCCAGTTCGGTGAAGTCCCGATCCAGCAGGTTGTTTGAAGGAGGGGCATTAATCGAGCGAAATGCGTGCGCAAACAGCAGAATTGGGAACGGCCCACCGCCGCTGAGATGAATCGGGCTTGTTGAGTGCAGGCTGGAGGGGTAATAGACGGCGACCTTCACACTCGACGGCGTACTCTCTGGCTGAGGGAGCGCCATTGTGCCTGGGGTCTCCCCGAGGATCAGCATCCTGGGCGTATACGGGCCTGCCAGGAGGGGAGAAGGCCGAGGCGTGACGGTGGGGGCGATATTCCCCGTGGGTGTGGCAGTGATATCACACCCCGCCAACATTGCAGCCGCGCCCAGGCCAGTCGCGGCGAGGAAGGCGCGCCGGGTCAGAATTGGTTGTGGCATGGATGCGACTCCCGTTTCTTTGCCGTGATGCTAGATACAACAGCTATTGTTTAGGAACGTATGATCACTTGACAAGCTCTCAATACTCTAAACGCAGGCACATTTGGATCGTAACATGATAAAACTGAACAGGCGAGGGCCACGCTACGGTACATCTCGCGCGTTTCTGTGAAGAGCATACCGCCAGCGATCATCACAGCGTTTACACCGCCCGTGCGCCACGTGCGAGTGCTCGGTCGTGCCGCAGTCAATGCAGGCATCGTGATCACGTGCCCAGCGCTCAGGCATTGCCTGCCCTGGTTTACGCTGCCCACGAGCAATTGGAGAGTGTATAATTTCTGCCATAGCGACTTCTGAAGGCGCTGACAGCCCTATGGAACTGCCCGCTCTGGGAGCGCGAGCAGGTGGCGGCGGGTCGGCGACGGCGACGCGCGACCCGGCTGAGTCCCAGTGAGATCATGACGATCCTGATTCTCTCCCAGCAGTCGGGCTACCGCACCTTCAAAGGCTTCTATACGCAGCACGTCCAGACGCGCCTGCGCGCTGAGTTCCCGCAGTTGGTGAGCTACGTGCGCTTCGTGGCGCTCACCCCACGTGTGCTGCTGCCTCTGGGGGTCTACCTGCAGACACAGTTTGGCGCTTGTACGGGCATCAGCTTTATCGACTCGACCAGCCTGAGCGTCTGCAAGAACGCCCGCATTGCGCAGCACCGCGTCTTTCGTGTCGACGCGCCGCGGCAAGACCTCGGTCGGCTGGTTCTATGGGTTCAAGCTGCATTTGGTGGTCAACGACTGCGGCGAGGTGCTGGCCGTGCGCCTGACCCCAGGCAATGTCGATGACCGCCGTCCCGTTCCCCTCCTGGCGCGACGCCTGTTCGGGAAGCTCTTCGGCGACCGCGACTATATCTCCCAGGCGCTCGCCAAACAGCTCTTCACGACCCATGGGCTGCGGCTGATCACCAAAGTGCGCAAGAACATGCGCGAACGGCGGCTCGCCTACACCGACAAACTGTTGCTTCGCAAGCGGGCGCTCATTGAGAGCGTCAACGACCAACTCAAGAACGTCTGCCAGATCGAGCGCTCCTGCCATCGTAGCCCGTACAATTTCCTGGTTCACCTTGTGGCGGGACTGATCGCCTACTGCCACCAGCCCAAGAAGCCTTCCCTCCGCCTGGAGCCAGCATTCGATCTCTTGATGGCTGGGTCGTGTATATCCAAATCTCACATTCATGGACGTATTCCCATAACCTCTTTTCAGGCTTTTACGTCGCTCTGCGCGACGATAACCGTGTCATCACAGCCATCATGCGTGCCCTTGAGGGATTCTACTGCGCAAACAACCGCCCCCACCGCGAGACTGGCGCCCACATGCAGGCGTCCTTGCGACGACGCCGCCAATCTGCTATAGTGAAAGCGCCTGGTTGACACTCTGCCTCCCGCGCCGCTGTCCGCGCACGACGCCGTCGCGTATGGAAGGATCCCGCACATGTACACCATCAAGCGGCTGGGTCGTCTTGCGCCGATTACACTGATGCTAATCCTCGCGTGCGCATTGGCCCTCACGGGCGCGTGCCTGACTGCGCCGCGCGCCAACGCCGCTGGCGACACGGTGACGCTTGAAATCACCAATCCCCAAACACAATACCCTTATGGGTCCAATGTGGCGGTGCGGGTGACGGTTCAACTAGGCGGCGTTCCATTAGGTCCTGGTGAGAATCCGCAAGCGGGCTACGGTTTGTTTGTGAACGTCTCCAATGCCAGCAGTTATCAAGTCAACTGGGTATCGAACTCCGCCGATGGCTTGACCTTCACGTTTGCTGGCGATATTGGACATGTCGACCCTGGCAATTACACGGCGACCACCAGCTATGAGAACCCCGATACCCACGTTACGACCACCAGCCAGCCGGTCTCGTTCACGGTGGTCACGGGGCCGAGCTCCGTTACGTGCCAACCTCTCAGCAATACTGTACTTGTCGGCGCCTCCCTTCCGATCAACACCTACCTGAACGGTATTCCCTCGCCAAGGGGTGAGACATTTACGGTGTCGCTATCTGGGCCGGTGACGAGTCCTCCCGTCACCATGCAGACAGACTCCTTAAGCTCCGTATACATTACCGCGCCCACGACGATCGGATCCTATTCGCTGATCTGCTCCTTTGCTGGGGACACTAGGTACAACGGGTCTTCGGTGACCATACCGAATGCCCTCACGGTGAACGGCAACGCGCATATCGCGGGCATGAAGCTCTACACGAACCCCACCACCACGCAGCGTGGCGTGGTGTTGACCTTCTATATCACGCTGCAGCCAGCGCCAGGATTACCCACGCCGACTGGCTATCTGACCATCCATTTTGGCCCAGCAAATCAACAATACTTCACGTACCAGTCTGTAGCGGTTGGCGCCCACGGCGACACGCTGGTGCAGTTGGATGCGCTCCCTGTCTATGGCTCGCTCGCGATTAGTCCGATCATCATCTCATATGGCGGGGACTCGCACTACACGCACAGCAGTTTCACGTTCTCGTTGACCAACCCGCCGATCCCTGGCAGCGCGCCAAGCAGTGGGACTACACTCGGCTCCAAGGATGGCAAGAGTGGCGGCTCGGCCACACCCACCACGACGGCGGAGACGCCCACCACGACGGCGGAGACCCCCACGACGACGCTGGAGCCTAGTCCAACCGCCACTGTGATCGCGCCGCCGACCACAGGGTCCACCACGCCCACCGAGCCCAACGTGGCAATTCCTGTCCCGCTGCTGTGGGTGACCGGTGGGCTCGGGGCTGTGATCGCCCTTGGCGCCGCCGCAGGCTTAGTCTTCTACCTGCGGCGCCGGCCGGGCTTACCGCTCGACAACCAGGACTTGGTGGCCACGTCCGCGCCTGACGCGTCCTCGCCGCCGCCTGTGGAAGGGCGCCCCGACGAATAGGCAAGAGCTTGGCTGGCGGTCGTAACCGCGTCTAAGGGCGACCGCCCGCCACGCTCGTTGCACCGCAGCCTACGTGGGCTAGCCGTTCTCCAAAACGTACCGATTTATTCCACGAGGGAAGAAACCGCGTTTGGTTCCTGCTTCACGGGAGGCAGTTTCACCATCGTCTCACGACGATGGCCAGCTAGGGCTTATCCAAAACTCACGTTAGCGCAGGGTGAGCGCTACGTGCAGGATTAGCGCGAGCAGCCAGAGGCTGCCCAGCGCCAACGCGATGGCGGCAAGCCAGCGAAACTCGCGCGGGGCCGCCGTCTCGCCGATGTGCGCGAGGCTCCAGACGCCCAGCGTCAGCCCTGGCGCCACGAAGACGGCCATCAGCGGGCTGAATGGCGCTGTCAGGCTCAGCGCGATGCAGACCACCGCCAGGAAGGCGGCGAGCGACACGCGCGCCTCCTGCGGCGTGGCGGGCGGCGCCTGATCAAGCGGGGTCAGCCAGGCGGCAGGATTGCGCCATAGCACGGGCGATGCAGCGAACGCGGCGACGTTTCCCCCGCGCGGGCGAGCGTTCTCCCCGCGCGCCGCCCAGCCGACGCGCGCATAGGGGCGTTGCGCTGGGCGGGCGGCTGGCCAGGCGGCGCCAGGCGGCTGCGTGGGGCGGGTCCGCGCGGCGGGCTGCTCGATGGCCCGCGCGGCAGAGGCGCCGTGGGGCGCGGCTGGACGCGCGCCAGCCGCTGCGCCCACGACCGCAGCCACTGCTGGCACGGGCGCGGTCTGCCATGGCTCATCCCAGAGCGCCTGACCGCAGCGCATGCAGAAGCGCGCCTCAGCGGGCGAGGCGCAGTCGCAGCGCGCGCATCTGCGCGGCGCCTGTGTCACGATGCTTGGCGGTGTGGCGGCGAGCGCGGCGCGGCAGGCGGTCAGCTCGCGTTCGAGGTCTTTGGCGCTCTGGAAGCGGTCGTTGGGGTCCAGCGCCATCGCACGCAGCACCATCGCGTTGACGCGCTCGCTCAGCAGCGGATTGCGCTCGCGTGGCGTGGGCAGAGCTTGCGCGCTGATACGCGCAGGCGCCTCCACCGGCTGGTAGCCCGTCAGCAGGTAATAAAGGGTTGCGCCGAGGCCGTAGACATCCGTGCGCTGGTCGGTCGTCCCGGCGGCCTGATACTGTTCGGGCGGCGCATAGCCAGGCGTGAAGGCCAGCGCGGCGGCGATGGTCTGCTGCCCCTGCGCAAAGAGCTTGGCCAGGCCCAGATCAATCAGAATCGGGATATTCAGCGTCGCGCTTAGCTTGATATTCGCGGGCTTGATGTCGCGGTGGATGATTGGCGCGGGCTGGGCATGTAGCTCATGCACGGCGTCGCAGATCGGCAGCATCCAATCGAGCGCGAGTGTCTCGATCGGCGGGCGATGGGTGCGCTTGATCGTGTCAATCGCGATGTCTTCGAGCGTGTGGCCATCTACATAGTCCATGACGAGGTAGAGGCGCCCGGCGGTCTCGAAGACCGAGTAGCCGCGCACCAGATTGGGATGGCGCGCGTTCAGCAGGAACTCCGCTTCGAGCTGAAATTGGCGCTGCGTATTTGGGTCGCGCGAGAAGGCTTCTTTGATGGCGCGCAGATGGCCCAGCGCGATGTCGTGCGCGCGGTAGATGTGGCCGAAGCCGCCGCCGCCGATGTAGCCATCAATCCGGTAGCGATGACGAAGCACAACGCCCGGCGCCAACGCCGGTGGTTGCGACATGGCCGCAGATGGCTGCATCTCGTCCGGTCTCCTCTGAAGCGCAGTGATCCCTCCCGCGCCTCGTATTCTTAGCCAGGCAAGCGCTCCAGCGCCCATGATGTTTCTTCCTACCAGTATAGAGCCACACATCGCAGGCGGCAAGCCCTGGCATGCGCGACTCAGGACGACATTGGCGCCGCCAGTGCGTTTCATCGGGCGTTAGCTCACTGCGGCCAGCCGGAATCAGGTGCGCCAGAGGTCCCAGCGCCGCTGACGACGCGAACGGCGGGTGGCCGCGCGCTCGCGTCATGGAGATGCACTGGCTAAGACGTAGGGCGCTTCGTTCTCGTTGCGCGCGGCGTACAATAGCTGGATACGGCGCGTTCTGGGCGCAGGCGCCGCTCGGCTGGCGGCTAAAGCCGCGCCGACGGGACCTGCGGCCCGCAAAGCCCACCTGCGCGGGCCAGAACGTGGCTCAGCGCCGACGAAGGCTCGTGGCGGTTGGGCGTTTGACAGCATTTGGCAGGGAATGGAGCGCACACGGCATGCTCGATCAGCTACTTGCGCAGAGCGACCACGGCATGGCCTGGCTCGCACTGGCGCTGGGCGCAGGCCTCGCCATGCTACTGGCATGGGGGCTGAGCGTGCTGGTCGCGCGGGTGAGCCGCCGCTATGGACTGCTCGACCTGCCTGGTGGCCGTCGCCTGCACGCTGTGGCCGCGCCACGCCTGGGCGGCGTCGCCATCTTCCTGGCGTTTGCGCTGGTGACGGCGCTGCTCTACCATCCCTCCTCGCTCTATGAGGCGCATGTCGCGCTGGGCCTCTTTGCCGCCTCGGCGCTGACTGTTGGCGTCATGGCGATTGACGACGTGCGCGGGCTGAAGCCTTCGATTCGGCTGCTGGCGCAGACGGCGGCGGCGCTGCTGGTGATCTATCCCGGCGTCCACGGCATGATTATCGAGGTCATCCACAATCCACTGGCGTCGGGCGCGGCGGCCATCGTGCCGCTGCCCTGGTGGATCGCGCTGCCCTTCACGTGGTTCTGGATCGTTGGCATGATGAACACGATCAACTGGGTGGATGGTGTGGATGGCCTGGCGGGCGGCCTGGTAGCGATTGCCGCGCTTGTGATGGCCGCCATTAGCTGGCTGCTGGGGCAGCAGAGCGTGGCGCTGCTCTGCGCGATTCTGGCGGGGGCCGCGCTGGGCTTCCTGCTGCTCAACTGGCGACCCGGCAAGCTCTTCATGGGCGATAGTGGCGCGATGTTCCTGGGGCTGGCGCTGGCGACCCTGGCGGGCGCAGGCGGCGCAAAGCTGGCGACGATGCTGCTGCTACTCGGCCTGCCCATCCTCGACGCGGCGCGAGTGATCGTGCGGCGCATCCGGCGCGGCGAGGCGCCCACTCACGCCGATCGCTCGCACCTGCACCACCGCCTGCTCGCGAGCGGCCTGAGCCAGCGGCAGGTGGCGCTGCTCTTCTACACCGTTACGGGCGCATTTGGCGTGGTGACGATTCTGGCGGCCTATCTGCAAGCGCACGCCTGGCGCTGGTCGGCCTTCCTGCGCCTGACGCCCTGGCTCAATGTCGCTGCCACTGAGGCGCCCACCATCATCGGGCTGGCGCTGGTTCCGGTGGTCACAGCGGCGCTGTGGGCGCTGATCCGGCGGCGGCGCAAACGTCTGGGCCTGCCACCCGACGCCTCCAGCGCCTCCAACAGCCGCATGCCGATCCCCTCGCGCCCAGCCAGCCCGGCCATCATGGCGAGTAGCTCCGGGCGTCATCCGCGCCCGTAGGTCGGGTGTGAGCGGCGCGGACGTCTCATTCGGCGCAATCCCCCCGGCGTTGAATTGCCCCCAATTACCCCATAGTATTACCCCACAGGACATCCCATCTGCGCGCAACGCCTGCGTTCCCCAGCGCTCGCACCACTACTCGCGGATACGCCACTACAGCCATAGCGCAACAGCTTGACAACTAATATCCTTGTCCGTATATTCGTCATAGGATATTCTGAAGCAGGATACCTGAAGGCAGAATATCACTGCGGGCGAACTGGAGGGCGGACGATGACCAAACGTAAGGTCAGCAACCCACTGGCGCTGGCCTGCCTGGCCTGCCTGGCGGAACGACCGATGCATCCGTACGAGATGGCGACCACCATGCGCGAGCGCGGCAAGGATCAGAGCATCAGGCTCAACTATGGCTCGCTCTATACCGTCGTCGAGGCGTTGCAGCAGAAGGGGCTGATCGTCGCGCAGGAGACCGAGCGCGCAGGCAGGCGCCCTGAACGCACGGTCTATCGCCTGACCGATGCGGGCCGCATGGAGTTGATTGACTGGGTCAGCGAGCTACTCAGCGCGCCTGTCAAAGAGTACACACGTTTCGAGGCGGGGCTGTCGCTGGCGGGAGTGTTGTCCCCTGACGATGTCGCCGCCCTCCTGAAACAGCGCTGCGACCGTCTGGAGGCCGACATCCACCAGCGGCGCTCGCTCTTGCAACTCGATCAGCAGCGCGGCTTGTCGCGCCTGTTTGTCATCGAGTCGGAATATCTGGTGGCGATGCGTGAAGCGGAGCTTGTCTGGACACGCCAGCTTGCCGAGGAGATCGCCTCAGGAACGCTGGAGGGCATCGAGCAATGGGCTGCGTTCCAGCGCAGCATCGCCGAGCGAGAGCGCGCGGCGCCTGCTGACGACGGCGCGCACGAGCAATAGCCGAAAACATGCCCCAACAAGCGAGAAAGGGTAGCAACATATGACCACGGAAACCAACGATACCAGCCGAACGACGACAACCGCGCCAGTGGCCTACACGACTGGCTTCGTCACCTCGCGCGACAGCACGGCCATCAGCTACCGCCAGCTTGGTCGTGGCCCCGGCGTCGTGCTGCTACACGGCGCGATGGAGACGGCTCAGAGCCATATGCAGCTTGCCGAGGCGCTGGCTGATGCCTTCACAGTCTACCTTCCGGACCGGCGTGGTCATGGCCAGAGCGGCCCCCATGGCGCCAGCTACAGCATCCAGACGGAAGTTGACGATGTGGATGCGTTGCTCACGAAAACAGACGCCCATGACGTGTTCGGCGTCAGCGCAGGCGGCCTGATCGCGCTGCAAGCGGCCCTCACGCTGCCCGCGATTCGCAAAGTCGCCGTCTATGAGCCAGCGCTGATCGTGAACAATTCGCTCTCAACCGCATTCCTGGCGCGCTATGACCGCGAGATGGCGCAGGGCAGGGTGGCGGCGGCGCTCGTCACGGGCATGAAGGGCGCGCAGATGGGGCCGCCGATCTTCAACGCGATACCGCGCTGGCTGCTGGAATCGCTGACGAGCATGGCGATGAAGCAGGAGGACGCGAAGCCCAACGACGGCGCCATGACGATGCGCATGCTCGCGCCGACGCTGCACTACGACTTCCAGATCGTCAGCGAGATGACCGATGCGCACGAGCGTTTCGGCGCGCTGCAGACTGAGACACTGCTGCTTGGCGGCAGCAAAAGTCCACGCTATCTGAAACGCGCGCTGGACACGCTGGAGAAGATTCTGCCCCATGCCCAGCGGATCGAGTTCCCCGGACTCAATCATGGCGGGTCGAGCGACGCCAGCGCGACCAATCGCGGCGGCCAGCCAGCGCTGGTGGCGCAGGCCCTGCGCCGCTTCTTTGCCTGACGTTGCTCGGCGCTCGCGGCGATACTCTCGGCGCTAGAGGCTCGTGGCGGGGTCCATGTCGATAGCCCAGCCAGGGCCGAGCGTGTTATGTCAGGGCGTGGCGTCGAACACGATCTCGCTCGACGACCATAAATGCGTCTGCAAACTCGGCGGCATGCGTGGCAAAGGCGCTAGAGACTCGATCTGCTTTCTCTGCAAGGGACAGCCGACGAAGCCGATACAGCACAACACCTGCGTGCGGCGCCTCGTGAGCATCGCGTAGAATCATGTCGCCAAAGTCACGACCGGCAGTCAGCAGAAGCAGCCCCTCGGAAACTGCCCACTCAAGCACTGCTAGATCTGTGACGCCTGGCGACACTGTAGCGATCGCTATGACGGAGTGTCCATCCTGAAGCAGCCTGGCGATGATGGGAGCCTCTACGCTTTCATCCGCCAGGATGTTCACGGTGCAACCTGTCGCACGAGACGCGCAGCGTAGCTGAGCGCGGCGACCACCTGCGCGCGAGTGAGGTGAGGATAATCCCTGAGAATGTCTTCGATGCTCTCACCATCGCTCAATTTCTCAAGGATCAGGTCTACACCAATCCGTGTTCCCGCGATAACGGGCTTGCCGCCAAGAATCGCGGGATCAGCGGTGATGTGTGGTTCAGTAGGCGCTTTCGACATCATACGGCCTCCTGCGTCGTTTCTCCGACTCGCACGTGAACATTATGGCATGCTCACGACAGATGCTGCGCGCTAGAGGCTCGTGGCGGGGTCCACATCGATGGCCCAGCCAGGGCTGAGCGCGTCGGGGGCGAGCGCGCGGAGGGCCTGCAAGGGGTCTGGCCCGCGCAGGATGATCTGCCAGCGGTAGCGTCCGCGCAGGCGCTCCATGAAGGCGGGGGCGGGGCCAACGAGATCGGTGTTGGGCAGGCGCTGCGCCTGGATGGCGCGCTCCAGCGCCTCGGCCAGCGCCATCGCCTCGATCTGCGCACTATAGCGGTCGTGATGTTCGTAGAGCAGCTTCACCAGGCGGCGGAAGGGCGGATAGCCGTACTGGCGTCGCACACTGATCTCCACCTCGGAGAAGGTGGCGTAGTCGTGCTGGGCGGCGGTCTGGATGCAGAAATGCTCTGGATTGAAGGTCTGCACGATCACGCGCCCTGGCGCCGCGCCGCGACCGGCGCGCCCCGCCACCTGCGTGAGCAGCTGGAAGGCGCGCTCGGAGGCGCGGAAGTCGGGCAGGGTCAGCGCGACATCGGCGGAGACAACACCCACCAGTGTGACGGCTGGCAGGTCAAGTCCTTTGGCGATCATCTGCGTGCCGACCAGCAGATCGGCGCGGCGCTCGGCGAAGGCGCGCAGCAGGTCTTCGTGCGCCTGGCGGGTGCGCGCGGTATCGCGGTCCCAGCGCAGCACCCGCGCGGTGGGATACATCCGCTTCAGCGTCGTCTCGACGCGCTCTGCCCCCAGCCCAAAGTAGCGGATGCTGGCGCTCCAGCAGAGCGGACACTGGCGCGGCGGTGTCTCGCGCCTGCCGCAATAGTGGCAGATCAACGCATCTTCGCCTGCGTGGAAGGTCAGCGAGACATCGCACTGGCGGCAGCGCGCCACATAGCCGCACTCGCGACAGATGACGCTGGTAGCGAAGCCGCGCCGATTGAGGAAGAGGATTGCCTGCTCGCCGCGTTGCAGCGTCTCGGTCAGCGCTGTGCGCAGCGTCTCGCTGAGGATGCTGGTGTTGCCATCGCGCAGTTCCGCGCGCAGGTCCACCACCGTCACGGGTGGCAGCCCCGCCGCGATGGCAGGCGCCTCTCGCTCAGCCTCAGCGGATGAGGCCACTGATGACGCCGTGGATGACGGCGAAGTGACCGCCCCGACGCGCTCATTCATCTCGACCAGGCGCCAGACGCCAGACCGCGCCCGCTCGAACGACTCCATCGCCGG
>JAICSR010000501.1 GCA_025936795.1 Ktedonobacterales bacterium
CGGTCTTCGCCTTCTCGTTGCTGGCAGTCATTCTTGGCTGATGAGTTGCTGGTTGCTGGCTAAGGCGCCGTTGAGGTGAAACTGAGGTGAAGCTGAGGTGAAGCTGAGGTGATTGCCCCGATCCGAACGCATGGCGCTCCCGAAGCGTATCCTATATAGTGTGGTGGATAGGCTGTGACTTTGAGCGCGCGACGGGGGCGCTGGCCCCACTGCGACTGCGCGCTGCGATAGGCGCCGTGAGATGATGGAGAACGCTGGCTCTATGGAACAGAAGGTAGACGCGCGCTCGTTGATTGACAAGGGCGACGAGTTGCTCAAAGAGCTGCGGGTCAACGAGGCCGCAGCCGAATACGCGCGCGCCGCGCAGCTCGACCCATCAGCGGTGGGCGCGCACCTGGGGCTGGCCGAGGCGAATCTCGCGCTGGGGCAATATAACGTCGCCCAGATGGCCTGCCAGGCGACCCAGCGCCTCGCGCCCAACACAGCGGACGCCGCCATCGCGCAGGCCATCGAAGCGACGATGGCGAATCGCTTCGACGCCGCGCTGGCCGCGATTGATCGCGCTATCGAGCTAGACCCGCCGCGCGCCTATGCGCATGCGCTGCGTGGCTACGCGCTACGGCAGTTGCGCCAGAGCTACGACGCCTCACTCGCCGAGTCGAAGGCGGCGCGCATGTCTGGCACACACGATCTGCCCAAGCTCTTCCCGCCAGTCAATCCGGTGGTACCGGAGGTCTTCGGCTCGGTCCCCATCCCTGGGCAGCCCACGCCAATGCAGGCGGCGCCACAGGCTGGCCCGCGCCCCTGGCAAGATCGCACCAACATGGAGCGCGCCCGCGTGCGCGCGCGCTTCCTCACACGCAACGTCCCCATCGTGACGTTCGCGCTCATGGCGATCAACATCGCGGTGTATCTGGTGTGCCTGGTGTTCTCGAACTTCGACCTGCTCCAAACCGCTGCCCACCCCGATAACCCTCTCTACAATTACGGCATCCAGTATGGGTTGAAGTTCATCGAGCAGGACCCGACGCTGGTGTATCGCATCTTCACGGCGATGTTCCTGCATGAGAGCATCATCCACCTCGGCTTCAACATGCTCTCGCTCTACTTCGTCGGGATCATCACCGAGCAGATTTTCGGACGTGGACGCTTCCTGGCGATCTACCTGCTCTCAGGCATCATCGCGGGCGTGGCGCAAGCAGTGCTCGATCCTACTGGCGGGGCGCTGGGCGCGTCGGGCGCGATCTTCGGCATCTTTGGCGCGTTCGGTGTCTTCTTCCTGCTCTACCGGCGTGTGCTTGGTCCAGCGGCGAACGCGGTGATCGGTCAGTGGTTCTTCTGGCTGATCCTGAACTTCGTGATATCGTTTGGCGCCCCTGTAGCGCTCTACGCCCACGTGGGCGGCCTCTTTGCCGGTCTGGCGCTCGGCGCGCTGCTCGTGCCGGGCCAGGTGCGGCGACGGTAGCGAATCTCGCTTCCATCTCCTGCTCGCCGTAGAAGAAGGATGAAGTGAGACAGCTACGGCTGCGCGGAGCATGGGATTTCCGCGCAGCCATGTTGTCGAGGAGGTCTACCTATGCGCAAAGTCATTGCGATGCTCCATCTCTCGCTAGATGGATTCGCGGCTGGGCCAAACGATGAACTCGACTGGATCGCCTACGATGACGAACTTGAGCAGTATGCTCACTCGATGCACGCCATCACGGATGCGGTCATCTGGGGGCGCAGAACCTACGAGTTGATGGCGGGCTACTGGCTTACCGTGCCGGGGAATCCGGCCAGCACACCAGCTGAACTCGACCATGCGCGCTGGTTGGAGAGTGCGACCAAGATCGTGGTATCGCGCACACTGGAGCGCGTCGCATGGGACGACGCGCAGAACACCGTGCTGATCAAAGACAACATCGCCGAGCAGATCAACCAGATCAAACAGCAGCCAGGTAAGGATATCTGGTTTCTCGGCAGCGTCGCGCTGGCGCAGACGTTCATGCAGCTCGATCTGATTGACGAATATCGCATCAACATCAATCCAACTGTGCTGGGGCGTGGCAAACCGCTCTTCGTCGAAGGCGCCCACACAATTCCCCTGAAACTGCTGGAAGCAAAGCCGTTTACCAGCGGAGTCGTTGCCCTGCGCTACGAGCCGGAACGCGCGTAAGAGACGCGGTTGGCGGTGTTGGTTGAAACGGAGATGCGCCGAGACACGAATGCCGCCGACCACCCGTGAGAACGCGCCTTTTGCCTGGTTGCTTACGCGATTATTCCGCTGGCTGGCTTGGATCGTGCGCCTCGCCACAACGGCGGCTGATGTGGACAGCGCCGACATGCGCTCAGGCCAATCAACAGTCGAACACCGACCAGCAGATGTCGTTTCGTAGGCGCTGATCATCCAGGACCAGCTCGCGGATCGGGTCAGGGAGCTGCTCGCGCTGCCAACGGCACTCGATCCGCCCAGCGCGCTCACCTTCGCCGTCAGGAGCGGCTGCACGCGCCGCCTTGATCGCATAGGCCGCTGCTCCAAGCTCATGCGCGGCGACGTGCGCCACCACTGCAGCCTGGCCGGCAGCGTATGCGGCATGCCGCGCTGCCCCACGCAGGTCTCTGGCCGC
>JAICSR010000575.1 GCA_025936795.1 Ktedonobacterales bacterium
AGGTCCGCCGCTGCGGACCCCCATCCGGATCCGGACCCGCGCAGGCGGGTCTAGTGGTGGCCTGCAGGCCACCTTCAGGCGCGGTTTTAACCGCTGGCTGCCCCCATCGGCGCACCCCCGGTGTGTGGTAGAACCGGGAGGCGTATTCGCCAACGAAATCAGCTATGGAGTGATTGCGCTCTGCGACGACGAAGGCACACTCGCGTAGCCAGTCAACTCAACGTAGCCCATGCCTGTCATGGGGGCGCCCGCCGCCGAGCCGCTGACGCCCACCGCGCCTTCCCAATAGGCCACGCCGGTCGAGCGCGCCGTGACAAGCTCCTGGTCGCGCAGCAACGGCGTCAGTGTCAGGCTGACCTGCTGGCTCGGCAGCGTGATCTGCCAGCCAGATGGGTAGACGCCGCCCGTCACAGGGCTAGTCCACGAGCCGGTCGCCTGCGACTGAATCTGCTGCGACGCAATCTCGCTGGCGCTGCCATCAGGCGCAATGGCC
Source organism: Ktedonobacterales bacterium (assembly GCA_025936795.1). GTDB lineage: Bacteria > Chloroflexota > Ktedonobacteria > Ktedonobacterales > JADMIN01 > JAKAIY01. The sequence goes on from JAICSR010000575.1 coordinate 494, forward strand.
GTGCCGAATGCGGAGACCGGGCGCTTCTGGGCGTCGCGAATGACGTAGAGCATATACTCCGTGTGATTCGCGAGCTGAATGCTATACCAGTCCCAGCCAGAGCCAGCCAGCGAGACGAAGTTGCCCCACTGGTGATCCATCCATGCCTGCCCCGTCACCTGCATCGTCGCGCCGTGATCGCTTAGCGCGCCACTCACTGTCATCAGCGGACGCGAGTAGTAGTAGGAGAAGCCAGCGGGGCCGTAGGAGATGACGCCATTGCCATTGTGCAGGATGGCGTGTGGCAGCGCATCGGTCAGCGTGAGCTGGATGCTGTAGTTGTCCATGCTGGCGCTGAGCTGGTCGTGGCCATTCGCCCCCGCGATGGTCCAGCCGCCCAGCGCGAGATTGAAGCCCGCCGTGGACCCAGCGGGCGGAATCGCCGCCGCCGAGGTGAACGCCGCGCGCTCGTCATAATGGAACTGTCCAGCGGTCAGATCGCTGACGGCGAAGTGCGCGGCGTAGTAGGGTGGCAGCTGGCCGCGCAGCGTCTGGAAGAAGACGAGCTCGAAGCCATAGGTATGCGCCTGCCCCTGCGCGTCGGTTCCATGCAGGTGGCCGGTGTAGTACCACCACTCGGTCAGGTCCTGATGCGGCGCCTCGTCCTGTGGAAATGCGGCGGGCGGCAGCGGCGCCTGGGTTGGGGCTGGGCGCGCGGGCGGCAGTGCGCTGGCGGTGTGAATCGTTCCCGGCACGCCACAGCCCGCCAGCAGCGCCAGCAGCGCCACCGCGAGCAATGCCCAGAGCGGCTGGCGACTCAACCTGCGCAGGCTGAGTAGGCCGCGCCTCGTCTCGCTCCCCTGTCTCATCGCGGGCCTCCCAGCGGCAGCGCCGAATCGCCCGCCTGGTCGCTCGCTGCGCTTGCAGTGGCGGCGGTGGGGCTGGCCTGCGCCTCATGATAGGTATGCGCGGGTAGCCAGCGATTGAATGGCCACGGCCACCACCAGTTGACCTCGCCGAGCAGGCGCATCGTCGCGGGGGCCAGCAGCCCGCGCACCAGCGTCGCATCGAGCAATACCGCCAGCGCCATGCCCACGCCCAGCGCCTTCACGATCACCATGTCAGCCGAGGCGAAGGCCGCGCTGACCAGAATGACAATCGCCGCCGCGCTGGTGATGATGCCGCCGCTGCGCTCCAGTCCGAGCGCCACACTGCGCGTGTTGTCGCCGGTCTGCTCGTGCGCCTCGCGGATGCGCGAGAGCAGGAAGACTTCGTAGTCCATCGAGAGGCCGAAGAGCGCACAGAACATCAGAATCGGCGAGCTAGCCTCGACGTAGCCGAGCGGCGTGAAGTTGAGCAGGTTGCTGAAGTGGCCCTGCTGGAAGATGAAGACCAGCGCGCCGTAGCTCGCCAGAATCGAGAGCGTATTCATCAGAATC
>JAICSR010000335.1 GCA_025936795.1 Ktedonobacterales bacterium
AATCGGGGCGAGATCAAGCGCGAGGGCCGCGATGTCACCATCGTCACCTTCTCGCGCATGGTCCACATCAGCCTGCAAGCCGCCGAGGAGCTGGCGAAAGAGGGCATCGAGGCCGAGGTGCTCGACATGCGCAGCATCCGCCCGATTGACCTGGACCTCATCACGCAATCGGTGAAGAAGACCAATCGCGTCGTCATCGCCGAGGAGGGCTGGAAGTATTACGGCACGGGCCAGGGCATCGCAGCGCTGATCTATGAGCATGCGTTCGACTACCTCGACGCGCCCATCGGCCATGTGACGGGCAAAGATGTGCCGATGCCCTACTCGAAGCCGCTGGAGCAGGCGGCGCTGCCGACGCGCGCCGATGTCATCGCAGCGGTGAAGGCGATCACGCCGGTTGGCGCAGGCGCCCGCTAGCGCGGCAGAAGGGATGTAACGATGCATACCGTGGTGATGCCCAAGATGGGCGACACGATGGAAGAAGGCAAGGTCATCACCTGGCGCAAGCATGAGGGTGACACGGTCGCCAAGGGTGACGCGCTGGCCGAGATCGAGACCGAGAAGGTCAACATCGAGGCCGAGGCGTTCGCCGCTGGCACGCTGCGCAAGATCATCGCGCCAGAGGGCGCCACTGTGCCGGTCGGCCAGCCCATCGCGCTGATTGGCGAGCCTGCCGAGGCGATTCCCGCTGAGTTTGGCGGCGCGCCTGCCCAGGCCGCGCAACCCGCCAAGGCGCCCTCCGCGCAGTCGGCGCCGCCCGCCGCTCAGTCTGCTGCAAAGACGAAGCAGGTCGCGCAGCCCGCGCGCGCCGCCGCCGCCGCATCGGTCGCGGTGGCCAACGGGCATGTCGCGCAGCCATCTTCGCCGAGCGCCACGCCGAGCGTGACACAGAACGGCCAGGACGGCGGGCGCATCTTCATCAGCCCGCTCGCGCGTCACATCGCTGCCGAGCACAATCTCGACATCGCGCAGATTCAGGGGACTGGCCCCGGTGGCCGCATCATCCGCGATGACGTGCTAGAGGCGCTTCAGTCCGGGCAGGCGCCTGCGGTTGGCGCGCCTGCGACTACGGCGGCTCCGACGCCGACTGGCCCGGAGGTCGAGGCGGTTCCGCTGAGCCAGATGCGCAAGACGATTGCGAAGCGCCTGCAACAGAGCATGCAGACGGCGCCGCACTTCTACGTCACCGTCAGCGTGGATGCGACGCGGCTGATGCAACTGCGCGCGCAGATCAACGAGTATGCGGCGACACTGGCTCAGCCAGCCAAGGTCAGCGTCAACGACATTGTCGTGAAGGCGGTCGCGACCACGCTCACCCGCATGCCCCAGGTCAACGTCTCGTTCGATGGTGAGCGCATCCTCTACAAGAAGCGCGTCAACGTCGGCATGGCGGTGGCGCTGGAGCAAGGGCTGATCGTGCCAGTGCTGCGCGACGCCGACAAGCGCGGCTTGCTCGATCTGGCGCGTGAATCGCGGCGGCTGGCCGAGGCGGCGCGCGCGGGCAAGCTGAAGGCGGAGGAGCTACAGGGCGGCACCTTCACTGTGAGCAACCTCGGCATGTACGATGTCGAGAGCTTCACGGCGATCATCAATCCGCCAGAGTCCGCCATTCTCGCCGTCGGTTCGATCATCCCCACGCCGGTCGCCACGCCCGACCGTCAGGTGGTCGTGCAGGATCAGATGAAGCTGACGCTCTCGTCTGACCACCGCGCGCTGGATGGCGCGATTGCGGCGCGCTTCCTCCAGGCGCTCAAGCAGTTGATCGAACAACCAATGGCGATTCTGCTCTAACCGAGGCGAGCGGAAGAACCTACGTCATCCAGGCGCCCATCGCGCAGGCCGCAAAGCTGGCGAGCGATGGGCGCTTCGCATGCGCGCAATCACGGTGAAACGCCAGCGGTCGCTCGTTCGTTCTGGCAACGTGATATGCTGGCTCCAGGCTGCCGATGTGTTCGCTGGGCGTCCGCTGGCCAAAATGCCGCCAGAGATGGACGAGACGCCTGGTTGCGCCGCATACTCTGACTATGAAAAGTCCGCTTGCCTTTGCGGAGAGGAGGCTTCCCCATGTGGCATAGCGCGACGGCCTCTGCCGTGGCCCTGTTGCAAGAGCAGCATCTGCTGATTGGCGGTCTGGGCGGCGTCATCGCCGTGATCGTCGGCGGTGTTGTGTCCATTCTCGCTGCGCGCGCGAGCAGGCGCACTGCAGTGCGGCCAGCCACGAATCCGCAGCCCGCTCCTGCCAGCCGCAGACCAGCGGCGCCTCCCGTCTATGGCGCGCCAGCCCCGCCCACCAGCCCGTCGCGCCGACTCCATCCTGGCCCCGTCTCGCTCGGCGCGCCAGCCAGACCCCAGCGCGACGACGACGAGCAGGTCTCCACCAGCCTCTTCAATCCAGACATCTTCGCAGGCGCACAGGCTGAGCCAGAGGAGACACTCGCCGAGCTACGCGCCGACATGCCTTCCGCGTCTTCGATTCCGCTCCTGCGCCCCACCAGCAGCATCACCGCCGAGTGGCGCGGGCAGGCTACGCCTGTTCTCGCGTCCGATCTGACGCCCGAACTGACACACGCGCCCATGTGGAATCGGTCGCCATTCGGCTGGCTGGGTACCGATGTCGAGGCGGCAGGTGCGCCTGAGATCACCGCGATCACCCTCACGAGCGCGCCGCCGGTCTGGCGCTCGCTGGGCGCTCGCATGGCCGACGCAGCGCCAGTCTCCGTTGATCCGCAGGCGCCTGCGTCGCTTGCCGCATTTGCTGCGTTCGCGGCGCATACCCCTGTCTGGCAGTCACGGCTGCCTGCGCTTGCTGCAGCGACGCCCGGCAATGACGGCGACGAGGCGCGCCCGCCTGAGACGGCGAGTGAGGCAGCGAGTGATGCGCGCGACGAGAGCGCGCCGCCTATCTGGTCGTCCTACCTGCGCCCAGAATAGCCGATCTCGCGAACCCCTTTGGCCACGCCTCAGCGCCTCGCCGCGAATGCGCTACAATGGCAGAGCGCGGACTGCATGCGCGCGGTGTGCGCCCGCGCGAGGCCCGTGCGCTGAAGGTGAGGCCATTTGAGGATGTCGGACGCGGGTTCGCTCTCCACCAGTGACGCGCACGCGTTGCGCCTGCTGGACGACTACTATGCGTCGTTGCTCGGCTGCTCACCCAGCGACTTGCGCCGTCCCGGCTGGACGAGCCTGCGCGCCCGCGCCGAGGGTGACCCGATGGCGCTGCTCTTTGGCATGCGCTCGCTGGTCAACATCGTCGCTCCGGTCGCTGCGCCTGGCGCCGTGCGGGTGGGCGAGGCTGGAGTGGCCGCGCTGGCCCCCGAGGTGCGCGAGCCGATTGGGGCGCTGCTGCGCGCAACCCCACCGCCGCACTTTTTCGCGCCGGAGTCGCTGGCCCTGCTCGATGCGCTTGTCTCGTCGTGGGCCACCGAGCCGCTGGCCCCCTCCAGCGAGCCGAATCTGACGCTCTGGTACATCACGCGGCCTCGCGTGCAGACATGGCTGACGCCGTGGCAAGAGTGGATCGAGCGGCTCGACGAAACCGTTGAGAGTGATCCCTTCGCCATCGCGCTGCTTGCGCGGCATGGCGGCGGGGTCTTCGTCGTACGCCAACGCGGCGCCATCATCGCGTATATTGGCCTACGCGCCCACTCACCGCAGGTCTGGGAACTGCTGGAGCCGACGCTGACCAGCCGCGCGCCTGCCGCGGTCAGTGAGCGCCCAGAGGAATTGCTGGTCGCGCTGGTGGGGCGCGCCACCCGTTTCGCGCTCGATGGTCGGCGCCAGCCCGTCTGCGCCACCACGCCGGGCGCTACGCTGCTCGAACACGCTCTCACGACGCTGGGCTACCTGCCCTATGCGCGCAGCAGCGTCTACACCACCGCCATGCGTTGAAAAGCCCCTCTCCTGGTGGGAGAGGGGTTGGGGTGAGGGTTCGCGCTCAGTGGAGCTGGGGGACGACCTGCGCCGGAGCCGTTGCGTGGCTGGCGAACAGGCTGCGCGCCTGGAGCGCAACGTAGCCGGAGACCGAGAAGATCACCAGCGCATTGATCACGTGGAACGCCGCCAGCGCAGGCAGGAACGCATGGCCAAGCTCCACCAGCGCGACCTGCACGAGCACCAGCGCTGGCAAGAGCGTCGTCAGCCCGGTCGTGCGCCAGGGCAGGCCCGCCGCGAACGAGAGCGCCAGCGCGAGCAGGCCGATCAGCAGGATGATGGCCCCAAACATGGCGTGGAAGCCAAAATCTTCAGGGTTCACAAAAACACCCAGGCCAGCCAGGAAGAACTGCACGACGACGGCGGTCAGGAACAGCCAGGTGAGGACCGCATACGTCTGACGTAGGAACTGTCGCATGATTGAACTCCCTTCACGTGAGGCGCGCAGACACATCGTCTACACTCTCAGCCTATCCGGGAGGCGTCCGCCAATCGTTACGACACGCCACGCCGCAGCGTTACGATGCGGGGTACGCGCGCCGTCATTCTGCGCTACCCGCCACGCTTCCCTGCGACGATGTCTGGCGCCGCGCGGCCCCCGCCTCCATGCCGCTCGGTGTGTGAGCGCGCAGCCAGA
>JAICSR010000154.1 GCA_025936795.1 Ktedonobacterales bacterium
CCCGACGAGGTGGACGGCATCCACTACCACTTTCGTACAGCGGAGCAGTTTCACGAGATGCTGACCCGCGACGAGCTGCTGGAACACGCCGAGGTGCATGGCAATTGGTACGGCGTGCCGGCGACGATGGTGCGAGAGCGCCTCGCCAGCGGCCAGGATGTCATCCTGACGATTGACCCGCAGGGCGCGCAGACGGTGCGCTCAAAGGTGGAGGATGCTATTTTCATCTTCCTCGCGCCGGAGTCGCTCGATGTGCTGACGCGCCGCGTGGACACGCGCGGGCACGATAGCCCGGAGCAGCGCGCCCTGCGCATGCTGAACGCCGAGCGTGAGATGGCCGAGCTTCCCAAATACGACTACCTGATCGTCAATCGCGATGATCGCCTCGACGAGGCGGCCAACCAGCTTCAGGCGATTCTCTGGGCGGAACACAGCCGTGTCTTCCCACGTCGCCCGAAGCTCTGACGCACGCCTGCACGTCGGCGTCGGTCGCAGCGCGCGGCGTGGCGCCGACGACTGTGGACGACGTTCGGCGCACAATATGCGCCCTTGAATCCCGCGTCCGGCCCGCTCTGGCGCCGGAGCGACTTCACAATGGCGTGAGGCTCGCCATACGCCAACGACAGGAGGACCGCTGTGACTCGACAAGACATTGATAATGGCCGCTATATGCGCGCGGGCATGAAAGAGCGCAATCTGGGCCTGGAACTGGTCCGCGTGACCGAGGCCGCCGCCTACGCCGCCTCGCGTTTCATGGGGCGCGGCGACAAGATCGCCGTGGATCAGGCGGCGGTGGACGCGATGCGTAGCGCGGTGGATGGCGTGGATATGCACGGCGTCGTGGTCATCGGCGAGGGCGAGAAGGATGAGGCGCCGATGCTCTTCGTCGGCGAGGAGATCGGCAATGGCTTACCGCCGGAGGTGGATGTGGCGGTGGACCCGGTGGATGGCACGCGCCTGACCGCGCTGGGCCTGCCCGGCGCCATTGCCGTGGTGGCCACCGCCGACCGTGGCGCGATGTTCCAGGCGCCGCCGGGCGTCTACTACATGGAGAAACTGGCCGTCTCGCGCGCCGCCGCCCAGGTGATTGACCTCGACGCGCCGATCGCTGAAAACCTCGCGCGCATCGCCAGGGCGCGTGGCACGCGGGTAGATGACCTGACGGTGACAGTGCTCGACCGCCCACGCCACGAAGACATCATCAATCAGGTGCGCGCGGCGGGCGCGCGCATCCAGCTCATCATGGATGGCGACGTAGCGGCGGCGATTCACGCGGCGATGGAGCAGTATGACGCCACCGATGTCTACATTGGCACTGGTGGCGCGCCAGAGGCTGTGCTGGCGGCGGCGGCGCTCAAGTGCGTCGGTGGGCAGATGCTCTGCCGCATCTGGCCGCGCACCGACGACGAGCGCGCCAAATTGCTCGCCGACGGCGTGGACCTCAAGCGCATCTACACGGTGGATGATCTAGTACGCGGCGAGAATGTCTCCTTCGCGGCGACGGGCATCACGACCGGCGATCTGCTGCGTGGCGTGCGCTTCGGCCCCGATGGCGCGCGCACCCATTCGGTGATGATGCGCGCCAAGACCGGCACGATTCGCTATATCGAGGCCATCCATAACTGGAAGCGCGTCTAGGGTTTGTCTGAGGAATCAGGAGACTCTGGCTGCTACGCATACACGCGGACGACGCACGCGATGGGAGACGATGAAATGGCAGACGATGAGCTGACGACGACGCATGCAAGTGGGGCGCTGACTCGCGTCCACGAGGCCAACATGCAACTCAGACAGTTGGTGCATCAATTCCTGACCCGGAGCGTGACGCTCACGCCCGATGAGGCGTTGCAGACCCAGCACGAACTTGCCGCGCTGAGTCTGGGTACTGCCTGGCTGCACGCGAGGTTGCAGGACATCATTGCGAGCGCACAGGACGACTAGGGGCGTCCACGCGTCCATTCGCCGTGGCGCGTGGGGGACGTATCCTTCCTGATGCGCCAGACAGGCTCTAGCGCAACTTCATTTCCCTGCCTCCCTGCCCGCTGAGCGAGGAGGGAGGGAAATGGCTATGCGCAACGACCGCATCGGATTCAGTAGCGTATGAGGATGGCATGTTCTGGCTTCGACCTGATCTCGACCGCGCAGCGCTCGGCGCTGCGGGCTGGCTCGATACAGCGCTCTTCGATATTGATGGCGTGCTGATTGATACGACTGGCTCCTATCGCCGCTCGGTGATCGCCGCGACCGACGCGCTGGTGCGCGTGACGGGCGGCTTCAGCGATGCGCCCGAGCCGCTGGTGACGCCCGATGATGTGGAGCGCTTCAAGCTCGCGGGCGGCTTCAACAGCGATTGGGACCTGACGCAGGCGTTCGCCGCGCTGTGGACGGCGCGCCTGCGCGAGTGGCGCGGAACCCCGCTTGCCACGCGCACGCTGGCGCAGTGGGCCGATGACGCGGCGGCGGCCACACGCGCGGGCAGTGGCGGGCTTGCCTGGCTGCATCGCGCCGTTCCCGCCAGCGCCATCCCTGAGTGGGACGACGCCCGCTGGACGCACGATGAGTTCTACTGGGGAGCCGCGCTGCTGCGCGAGCTGCATGGTCGCGCGGCGCGCTATACCCCTGCGGCGCCCGGACTGCGTCAGGCCGAGCGCTCGCTGCTGACGCCAGAGACGCTGACTGCGCTGGGCGCGCTGGGGCTGGAGCGCTACGGTGTCATCACGGGGCGCGTCAGCCCGGAGGTCGAGTGGGCGCTGCAGCTGATCGCACCCGCAGGCGAGGCGACGGCGATCAGTGGACCGTATGGCCCGCTGGCGCACCGACCGTTCGGCGTCGTCGTCTCCGCTGCGCAGTATGCCAAGCCCGACCCGCAGGCGCTGGTTCACGCGCTCCAGGCGCTCGACGCGCACGCCGCCGTCTACCTCGGCGACACCAGCGACGATCTCGATCTCGTGCTGCGCTACCGCGCCGAGCGCCAGAGCGCTACGCCCGACCTGCCGCCGACGCTAGCGGTCAGTGTGGCCACTGGCGCCGCCGCCGAGACGTTTCGCGAGCGCGGCGCCGATATCACCATCAGCCATGTCAGTGAGCTACCAACCGCGCTCACTGCCCTGCGCGCACGGCTGGTGTAGCAAGTCTGCCGCGCCATGGTGTGAATGCGCGTGGCTCAGGGCGCGGGATGCTGCGGCGAGGTCAGCGCGATGACAAGCGGGATCAGCGTCACGATGGCGGCGCCGATCAGAAACGCCAGCGTGATCGTCGCCTCCATCTGCGCGCCGGACTTCTGGTGTTCGCGCACGCCCTGAAGTGTGCGTATCGTGGAGATGAGATAGACGATCAGCGAGACTACCAGCCCACCACCAACTGTCACCATCTCCGTGCGCTGGATCAGATCAATGCCATGTGACGCGGCGAAGAGACGTCCGATGACGCTCGCCTCCCAGAAGAGCGCGATCATCGCCACCAGGATCACCAGCGGCAGCAGCCCCTCTGCCGCCGCACGCACAGCGCGCGCCAGTGGTCCACGCGGAGCGTCGGTGGTTGGCTCGAAGCCGAAGTAGTCGCCAGACGAGGCGGTTGGTCGGGAGGCGACTGAGCGAGGCTCACGCATAGCGCGTACTCTTTCTAGGGTCATTCCCACCGGAATGGGAACAGTACGACCATCATGACGCGGGCGTGAGATTCGCCGCGAAGAAGGCGACGACGCGGCTGACATACGCATTGCCTGCGACGTGGAACGCCTGCGCGTGCTTGGCGTTCGGCACGAGCCACGTCTGCACATGCGAGCCGGTCGCCTGCTGGGCCGCCTGGGCCAGCGTGGTCATGTTATCGGGCGGCACATAGGTATCGGCGGCGCCGTGGATGAAGAGAATGGGACGCGGGGCGATGCGTGCGACGCTCGCCGCAGGGCGGTCGGCGTAGTAGTCAATGCCATACATCGCCTGCGCCGCTTCCAGGATGCCGGGCGTGAAGGCGCCAGGCAGGTGCGAGCGCGCCGGAATCTCGCGCTGAAGAATCGGCGTGACATCGGCGTAGGCGCTATCCGAGACGATGGCTCGCAGGGCAGGCTCCTGGGCCGCCGCCAGCAGCAGCGTCGCCGCGCCCATCGAGACGCCCCAGCCGCCAATCGCTTTGGGGCGTCCCAGCGCAGGATAGGGCATCGGGCCGCTCTGCAAGAAGTCCACTGCGCCCAGCACATCGCGCTGCTCAAAGTAGCCCAGACTCGTCGGCGCAGAGGCGGATTCGCCGGACCCGCGCATATCGAACGCCAGCACCGCGAATCCATGCTTGGCCAGCGCGTCGCTCAGGTCGAGCAGCCCAGCGCCGGGATCCGTGCGGTTGGCGCGAATGCCATGAACCACGATGATCGTCTGGCGCGTGGTCAGGTGGCCCGGCGAGCTGACGCCGGGAATGAACCAGCCGCGCAGCGTCAGAAAATCGGTGCGGCTGCTAAATGTGACCTCTTTGTAGGCCAGCCCTGCGTCCGCTGGCGTACCCTTCGGCGCGACTTGTGGCGCATAGACAAGCTGCGACGCGGCATAGACGGAGACCCCAGAGTAGGCCGCAGTGAGCAGCGCCGAGACGATCAGCAGGAGCGAGACCAGCCAGAACGCTCCGACGGCCAACGACGTGGCGCGCTTGGGCGTTGTCGCCATCTCCCAGAAGTAGGGAGCGGGTCCGGCGGTGCGTCCCCAGGCCTGCTCCTCGCGGCGCAGGCGCTCCACTTCACTGGTCGCGCCCGGAGTATAGGCTTGCGGCTGTCCACCTGCCATGGATGCCTGCGCATGTGCGAGTGAGGCGGGCGCGCGTCGCGTGTCGTATGACTCGAAGTAGGCGCGTTCGGCAGTGTCGTCGCGGTCTGAGAGCGATGGTGGCTGGTCGGGCTGATAGCTGGGCGTGCGCGAGGCCCAGAACGCCGCGCGTACGCTGGTCGCGCGGTAGTCCGTCTGCTGACGCTGTGGCTCGTCGTCATCAGGCGGCTGATAGGTGCGCGCCGCCGGATCATCCCGCCCGTAGTTTGGCCCTGGCGCTTGGCCTGGCGCTTGGCCTGGCGCTTGGCCTGGCGCTTGGCCTGGCGCTTGCCCCAGCCCTGGCCCCGGCCCATAGCGCGGCGTGGTGGGTGGGGCCGGAGTGATCGGTGGACCGCCATTGAAGGGTGAGCCTTGGTCGAGTAAATCGGCGCTATTCCAGCGCATGTCGGGCCGCATATCAGGCGCTTCGCCATACTCGTCCGTGCGATAGGGCGCGCCCGCAGCGGGATCAGCGTAGCCGCCCATTGCGTCGCCAGAATCGCGTGGGCCGCGTGGGTCGCGTGGGTTGGTCTGGTCGGGGGTGCGCTGCGCCGCGACCAGTGACGCTCCCGGCGCCGTCCAGCGTGCGCGCCTGGGATTCTCCAGATCTGGTGGGGCGCCGCCGTACCCCTCAGCATCGTAGTGGTCAGGCGGAGCCGGCGTGCGCTGCTGTTCGCGTGGCGGCGCGTTTGGACGCCGTTTGCGGGCTGGAATATTGGTCAGGCGGCGCAGCGGCTGATCCAGCGAGAACATATCGCGAATCGTGCGCGCTCGACGCCCACCCTGATTTGGTTTGCTCGATCTACTCGATCTGGCGGCGCTGTTCTCGTCTGACGGGTTGAACGAAGGGCCGCGATCTGGTGGATTACGCATGCGCGCCTGTCTCTCTCACTGCCAACGCACGGTTGTGGTGCACACAGATACAACGGAAAGTCAATTCGGTTGTTACCATGAGAGGGACTAACTGGCGGGGGCAAGCAGGAAGTGGAGGGGCAATCAGTGGCGAGAGCGCGATGCGCGAGACGCCGTTGTCTCGCCGCGCCGGAGAGTCGGTGGCCATTGGCTGGGGCGCCTCAGCTATGCAGCGCAGTGTAGACCCGATCAACGCGCGTGACGAGTGAGCGGAGCGTCTCCGGGCTGATGGCCTGGTCGGCGTCAGTGAGCGCCTGCTCAGGATGGGGGTGCATCTCGACAATCAGTCCATCGGCGCCAGCGGCCACTGCGGCGACGCTCATCGCCTCCACCAGATCGCTGCGCCCGACGCCATGGCTGGGGTCCACCAGCACCGGTAGATGGGTCAGCTTCGCCAGCAATGGCACACAGCTCAGATCGAGCAGATTGCGCGTGGAGGGATCGAAGCTGCGCACGCCGCGTTCGCACAGCATCACGCTGGGGTTGCCTTCCATCAGGATGTACTCCGCCGCCAGCAGCCACTCCTCGATGGTCGCCGCGAAGCCGCGCTTCAGCAAGATTGGGCGGCCCGCGTGTCCAGCGGCGCGCAACAAGGGGAAGTTTTGCATGTTGCGGCTGCCGATCTGCAAGACATCGGCCACCTCGGCGACGGGGGCGACCATCGCTGGCTCCATCACCTCGGTGACGATTGGCAGGCCGCTCTCGGCGCGGGCGCGGGCCAGCAATGGCAGCCCCTCAAGCCCCAGCCCCTGGAAGCTGTAGGGCGAGGTGCGCGGCTTGAAAGCGCCGCCACGCAGCAGGTGCGCGCCCGCTTCTCTGGCCGCCAGCGCCGCCTCGATGATCTGCGCCTCGTTCTCCACCGAGCATGGCCCGGCGATCACCACCGGACGCCCTGCGCCAATGCGCGCATCGCCGACACGCACGACGGTCTTCTCCGGGTAGGCGACGCGGCTCGCAAGTCGGTACGGCGCAGATGGCGCAGTAGTGTCGTCATCCGGTCGGCTCGAAGCGGCGAGCCGCGAACGTTCATCAGGGGATGAGCCATCGCGTGTGACGGTGATCATGGCGAACCTCTCACTTCTCTGAGCGCGTCATCGCTGCGCGCCCATCCTATGGAATACGGTACATCTCCGATGCGCTCGCCGTCTCGCCAGAGATGGTCAATGAGCGCACTCGCGGATTCGTGGCCAAAAAAGCCAACAAAAAAGCAGAGGAGATATCTCCTCTGCTCACCCTCCGGCCTCGTGGCCGTCTTCGCCGATGGTATTACCAAGCGGAAACGACCCATCCGTCAAGCCGGAGGGCAGCGCCACCAGTAATAATACGAGGCCACGATTTGGGCCAGGTCATTGTCGGCGATCACAGTTGGTGTACTCATAACGTTGCAGAGTATAGCGGCTGGGTTGCAGGCGTGTCAAGTCACTTGCCGATGCAGAATTGCGCGAAGATCTGATCGAGCAGGTCGCTGGTCGCCGTCTCGCCGGTGATCTCGCCCAGCGCCTCCAGCGCATCGCGCAGGTCAATCGCCACGAAGTCGAGCGGGTCGCGCTGGGCGAGCGTGCTGAGCGCCGCGTCAAGGCTCTCGCCCGCGCGGCGCAGCGCGTCAGCGTGGCGTGCGCTCGCCACCAGCGGATCAGCCATCTGCGCCTCGCCGCGCAGCGCCAGCCGCGTGATCGCCTCTTCGAGCGGCGCCACCCCTGCGCGTGTCAGCGTGGAGAGGTGGACGAGCGGCGCGCCCGGCCAGAGCGCCTGCGCCTCGGCCTCGCTCAGCGCCTGCGGCAGATCGGCCTTGTTGATCGCCAGCGTCACGGGCGTGACGCCTGGAGCGAATGGCGTGTCGTCGGGCGTGGCATCGGGCGCCAGCGCTGCGCGTAGCTCGGCGGCGGCAGTGTGGTCGCTTGGCGTCAGCGACTCGGAGCCATCGAGCATGAAGATCAGCAGATCGGCCTCGCGCGCCGCCGCCCGTGAGCGCGCCACGCCCAGCCGCTCGACCGGGTCGTCGGTGTTCGTCAGCCCAGCGGTATCCACCAGGCGCAGGGCAAGTTCGCCCAGACGGGCGCCCTCCTCCACGGTATCGCGCGTAGTTCCGGCGATCGGCGTGACGATAGCGCGCTCAACCCCCAGCAGCGTATTGAGCAAGCTCGATTTGCCGACATTTGGCCGCCCGACGATCACCACGCGCAGCCCCTCGCGCAGCACGCGCCCGCGTTCGGCGCCCGCCAGCAATGCCGCCACGCCCGCCGAGGCGTCTGCGATCAGCGCGCGTAGTTCTTCTGGGTCGGGCAGTGGCACCTCTTCCTCCGGGAAGTCTATGCTCGCCTGGATGCGTGTCAGCGCGCCCAGCGCCGCCGCGCGAATCGTCTGCGCACGCGCAGAGAGTTCGCCGTCGAGCTGACGGAGGGCCAGCCGTCGGCCAGCCTCGGAGCTGGCGTTGACGAGGTCGAGCACGGCTTCAGCCTGCGCCAGATCAATGCGCCCGTTGAGGAAGGCGCGCTGGGTCATCTCGCCGGGGCGGGCCAGCCGGGCGCCTGCCGCCAACGCCAGCCCCAGGATGCGCTGCAGGGTCAGCGGCGCGCCGTGGCCCTGAATCTCCACGACATCTTCGCGAGTGTAGGTGCGTGGCGCGCGCATGAAGACTGTCAGCGTTTCGTCTATCGTCTCGCCAGTTACGGGGTCTACGATGGCGCCGTAGGTCAGTTGATGCGACGGGGGCAGCGTGTCCGCTGGCAGAGGCTGCGCCGGGCGAAAGAGCGCTCGCCCAATCATAAACGCCTGCGCGCCGCTGATGCGGATGACACCGACCCCGCCAACGCCGGGCGGCGTCGCGATGGCGGCAATGGTGTCGTCGGCCTCGCCTGGGCTGGTAGACTGCGCACTGGCGCGTGCATTCTCGGCATTCATACGGGGCATGGTATCATATCGAAACGGCATATGCTCTCGGCCATTCATAGGCGCTGACCTCAC
>JAICSR010000293.1 GCA_025936795.1 Ktedonobacterales bacterium
GCAGGTGTGCGCGGCGATTGAGGCTATAGAGCAGCAGCGCGGGCATGGCGATGAAGATGAAAAGTGTGGCGATGATGACGATGGTGGCGGGATCATGGTTGTAGACGCCATAGGCGATCAGCGCGAGGATGCCAAGCGCCAGCGCGATGGTGACGACGCGATTGGGCGGAACGATGTCGGAGCGCACGGCGGCTATCCTTCAGGGGAATATGGGTCGGCAGCCCCTCCCCAACCCCTCCCCCGCTGCGGCGGGAGAGGGGCTTTCCGGACTCTTCTCGCCCGCTGGGAGAGGGGTCGGGGGTGAGGGTGGGCGCTACTGTGCCGGTGGCAGCGTGGCGGCAAACGCCAGGCCGATGATGAAGAAGAGGATTATTACGACGCCAGCGGCGATCTGCAGATAGCCGATGATGAGGCCAGCGATGGCGAGGCCGCGCCCCTGCGTGTAGCCATTCGACTTCTTGATCTCGTTGAGCGCGAGATGGCCGAGGATGACGCCGACCAGCCCGATGCCCAGCAGCGAGCAGACGAGGCTGGCGATGGCCATGCCGCTGGTCGGCCCGGCAGGCGGATAGCCGGGGCCGGGCGCATACTGCGGCTGCGCATAGCTTGGATAGGGTTGCTGCGGATAGGGCTGCTGTGGCGGCGCATAGCCTCCCGTGTAGGGCGGCGGCTCCTGCGTGGGGTAGGGCTGATAGGGCTGCGATGGGTAGGGCTGCTGCTCGGTCGTTGGCCCGGTCGGCGGCTGATAAGCCGGATACTCGCCGTAAGGTGACGGATTCGTCATCGCCTGGACTCCTCTCCTGCCGTATCCATGTCTGTCGGCGCAGCGTCGGTATGCTCTCCTCCGCTTTACGAGAGGAGCCGGGGCTAGGTTTGCCTCGCGCCCCCAGTGTCTCACATCGCGCTCTGCATGACTAGCGGACAAATCTCGCCCACATCGCCGCTATCATCGCTAGCCCTCCAACAGCGCGTGAAGCTCCTCCGGCGTGGTGACGGGACGTTGGCAGACGAAGTCCTGGCAGACGTAGGCGGCGGGCGCGCCCCCCACCAGCCCACGCTCCGCCAGCAGCGGAACCTCTGGCGATGCGTCTGGCGATGCGTCTGGCGATGCGTCTGGCGATGTGTCTGGCGATGTGTCTCGCTGGGAGTCAGAAGGCCCGCCCCATGCCAGCGCCATGCGTGGCTGATAGTGGGCGTTCACCTCTGCGCGCAGGGCCAGCAGCCGCGCGTCATCGGCTGCGCCCACCAGCGCCACCTCATAGAACGGGCCGATCAGATCATCCAGCGCGGAGAGGGCGCGGCCAAACCCTGAGGGCGAGCGCAGCATATGCGGGATGAGCGGTAGCAGCGCCCGCGCGGCATGCTCGCGGTAGCCCGCGTCGCCCGTCAGCGCGCCCAGCCGCAGCAGCGCCTCGCAGGCCTGGCTCGATCCGCTGGGGGTGGCATTGTCGCTCAGCTCGCGCGGGCGACCAATCAACCGCTCGTGGTCGGCGGCGGTGTCGAAGAACGCCTGAGTTGGCTCATCCCAGAAGCGGCGCAGCATGTCGTCGCCCAGATGGCGCGCGGCGGCGAAGTAGCGCGGCTCGCCCGTCAACTCGTAGACGCTCAGCAGCGCATTGGCGAGCGCGGCGTAGTCCTCCAGATAGGCGTCAATCTTCGCCTGGCCGTTGCGCCAGGTGCGCAGCAGGCGTCCATCGCGCAGCATCGTGGCCAGCAGGAAATCGGCGTTCTTGCAGGCGGCGGCGCGGTAGTCGTCGCGGCCCAGCGCGCTCGCTGCCTCGGCGAAGGCCCGCAGCGCCAGCGCATTCCACGCGGTGATCGCCTTGTCGTCGCGCCCCGGCCAGACCCGCTGCGCACGCGCCGCATAGAGCCGCTCACGCGCGCCAGCCAGCGCCACCTGCGCCTCATCCACGCCTATGTCCAGCATGCCCGCCGCCTCATCCACTGTGCGCGCGACATGCAGGATGTTCTTGCCCTCGAAATTGCCGCGCTCGGTTACGCCCCAGACCGTCTGCGCCACGGCGGCGTCCTCCTCGCCAAGGATTGCGCGTAGTTCGGCGGGTGTCCAGACGTAGAACTTGCCCTCCACGCCCTCGCTGTCGGCGTCCTGGGTGGAGTAGAAGGCGCCGCTGGGGTCGGTCATCTCGCGCAGGATGTAGTCCAGCGTTTCCTCGCAGATGCGGCGGTAGCGCGGCTCGCTCGTGAGCTGCCAGGCGCGCAGGTAGACGGGGGCCAGCAGCGCGTTGTCATAGAGCATCTTCTCGAAGTGCGGCGTCAGCCAGATGGCGTCGGTGGAGTAGCGGTGGAAGCCGCCGCCAACCTGATCGTAGATGCCGCCAGCCGCCATCTTGTCGAGCGTCAGTTGCGCGAGCGGCATGAGGTCGTCGCTCAGCCCCTCGGCGCCTGCCCGCGCAGACCCACTTGCCTGCCGCCGCCGCTCCATCCGCAGCAGGAACTCCAGCCCGAGGGGATGCGGGAACTTCGGCGCGCCCTGCAAGCCACCCTCCTGCGCGTCAAAGTTGGCGAGGTCAGCGTTGGCCGCCTGCGCAAGCATCGCGGGGTCGAGCGCGGCGCTCTCTGGACTGGCGCCATCGGCGAGTAGCGCGCCCAGGCTGGGCGGCATCGGCAGCGAGCGCTCGGCCTGCTCGCGATAGATTTCGCGCATCGCCTGCGCCTGCTGCTCCACCTCGTCGCGCTCGGTCGCATACCACTTGGCGATGTTGGTGAGCAGGCGCGGGAAGCCGGGTAGGCCGTGGCGGTCCACTGGCGGGAAGTAGGTTCCAGCGAGGAACGGCGCGCCGTCAGGCGTGAGGAAGACGGTCATCGGCCAGCCACCGCCGCCCGTCATGCGGATGGTGGCCTCCATGTAGAGCGCGTCCACGTCGGGGCGCTCCTCGCGGTCCACCTTGATGCTGACGAACTCGCGGTTCATGATGGCCGCCGTGTCCGCGTTCTCGAACGATTCATGCGCCATGACGTGACACCAATGGCAGGCGGAGTACCCAATCGAGAGCAGGATTGGCTTGTCCTCCGCCCGCGCCCGCGCGAACGCCTCATCGCCCCAGGGATACCAGTCTACCGGATTGTGGGCGTGCTGCAACAGATAGGGGCTGGTCTCGTGGATCAGCCGGTTGGTGTGGGCTGGTTCACCCTGCGTCGCCGCTGTGCCATCGTGCTGTGTCATCTGCGCGCCTGTCCTCTCGCTTGCTCTAAGGTCTTATGCTCACCTGTAGACTATACGACTCCCACGGGGGAAGCTGGCGGGCGCCGGAGCGGCGCGAATGACGAGCGGGCGTTAAAAAGTGCGCGCCAGCGTCGTCCTATAGGAGTGAAGAGTACGGGGCGAGGTTGAAGCCCGCAGCGCGCCGCAAGTCGCCCGCGCTCAGGCGCCGACACGGAGGGGGAACGGCATGCCAGCGCAAACGTGTGCGCCACCCGCATCGCTGACACTCTGGGCTGCGGCGCTGCTGGCGGGGACGTTCGTGCTGGTGATCGTGGCGCTGGCGCTGGCGCCCATGCAGCCGGGACGCTGGCGCTGGCGAACGCTCGGCGCGCTGCTGGCGCTGGCGCTGGCAGTGTGGTCGCTGGCGCTTCTCGCGCGCGTGCAAGCGGCCTATGACGCGCTGGCGTCCCAATATCAGTTGGACCCGTATTACTGCTTGTGGGGCGGCATGCACGGGCCTCCGCGCTACCCGTTTTGGCTGAAGCAGACGGCGGCGCTGATCGCCCCGCTCCAGCGTCAGGCGCTCATCACCACCAGCGCGACCGCTGTGCTTGCGTTGGTGATCGTGGCGCTTGGCCTGCTGAGTTGGTGGCGCGGGCGCCCAGGCCGGGCGGGTGTGCGGCGCCGCTGGCGACTGGGGCGTGGACGCGCGCTCGCCCTGGGGCTGCTCTTCGCGCTGATCGTCGCCAGCCTCGGTGAGTTCACGCTGATACAGGCCAGGACTGCGCTGGCGCAGGCGCGGCCGTGCGCCACGCCGATGAGCGCCGCCGAGGTTCAGCAGGTGGCGGCCATGGGCATCGCGCTGATTCCGTCACGCGACACTGTGCCGGTGAGCGCGCAGGCGGCGCTTGCCACGAGCGAGCAAAATCTCGGCGCGAGCCTGCCCACACATCCCGCCTGCACGGTCACACAGCTCTACTTCGTGAATGCGTCCGGCATCGTGGAGGTTCCCCGCTTTGCGATTGTCTGGGTCGTCGGCTATCGCATCCCCGGCGCTGTGGCAGGCCCCGGCGTGCTGGCGACGCCGCCCAGCGAGGAGTGGACATTCGTGGACGCGCAAAGTGGCGTGTACCTCTACGGCGCGTTCATGTCCACGGTGGGCGGGTGAGTGTCTGCGCGCTATGCGTTCGCTCGTCCTGATGGACCACCTGGGCGATGTAGCCGAGCAGCGCGCGTATCTCCTCGTCGCTGAGTTGATAATCGTCCTGAACTTCGGCCAGCGTCATGCCTCCGGCGATCTGGTCAACAAGCTGCGAGATTGCAATGCGCCTGCCTCGTAGCACAGGACGCCCGCCCAGGATTTCTGGATCGGAAACGACCCCCGGCGTAATGTCTCTTTGCATCTGATTCCTCCGTGCGACACGATAGCGTATCAACGCACACTCCGCAGGACAGCTTACCCCCGCTCGCCCGCTTGCGGTGGCCCCCCATCGGCTACGCGCTGCCAGCCGTTCGCCGCGAAGATCGCCAGCGTCTGCTGGTCGCCGGGAACGTAGGTGACGATGCTGTAGTCGGAGGAGCCGCTGAAGATGGTGATGGTGGTGCGCAGCGCCAGCGCGCCCAGTCGCGAGTGGCGCATGTGGAAGACGAAGCTGGGCGCCGTCACCGAGGGCGCCTCAGAGCTATTGGCGATGCGGGTGAAATCGGGCATCGCGCGGAGCGAGCGCCACAACGCGCGATACTCTGGCAGGAAGGTGATGCTGCGCGTGTTGTGCTTGAAGTCGGCCAGCATGCGCCGCGCCAGCGTCTCCCACGGACGAAAGCGCGTGCGATAGGCGGGATCGAAGACGACGGCCAGCAGATTCTGGCTATGCGAGGCGAGTGTCGCTTCGTCCAACTCGAAGAGGTCGGCGGCGGGCATGTTCCACGCGGCGATCTGCCAGAGGCGGTCGAGGCTGTGCGCCGGGAAGGCGGTGTTATGCACCAGCAGCGCGGCCAGCTCGCGCTGGTCGAAGAGGTCGAGCTGGTCAGGCTCATCCTCCATCTGCTCGCCCGTCAGCCGCGTGTAGGCCTGCGCCAGCCGCCGCCGCTCCACGCCGTGCGCCTCCAGCGCGCGCGCCAA
>JAICSR010000447.1 GCA_025936795.1 Ktedonobacterales bacterium
AGCGCCGTGCTGGGCGCCGGCGAAATCGCCTCGGTGATTCTGGGGCGCGGGCAGGCGCGCTCGCGCTCGGAGAAACGCCAGCGCCGCCGCCAGGAGCTAGAGCGCGAGATGGAGCGCGAAGAGCGCGCGGAGATCGAGCAGACTGGACTGACGCTGGAGGCGCACAATGGTCATCGCTAGCGCCCAGCGCGCACTCGCCATTGATCCCCCCTGGCTGCACACGATGGGCCAGATCGCCGGTACACTATTGCTGGTGGAGCTACTACTGGCGCTCGCCATCGTCTGCGCGCTGATGGGCGGGCTGGCCTACGCCGCATGGTGGCTGCATCGCAACGTCATCCCGGTGGTTGATCAGTATGGCCAGCAGGCGCAGCAGGTGATGGGCGTGGCTGGCCGTAGCGGCGAGCGCATCGTCGAGCGGGTCGCCACGTTCCACGGCGCACAGGTGGGCATCTTTACGGGGCTGCGGGTCTTCCTGTTTGGCCGACCGCAGCCGCAGCGCGAGGTGGTCCCACTCGCCGCCGAGCCAGCGCAGCCAGTCTCGCCAGCGCAGACGTTTGACCATTTCGAACAGGGTCAGTAGCCAACGCGGGCGCCTGATAGCTCCGCGACGAGGCCTGGGCGCATCAAGAACGGATCACAACAGCGGTGTGGCGACAACTGACTGACTTCTTCGCGCGTTTCGGGCGCCTGCGCCGAAACGCGCGCCTCTATCTGATCTCGAATACGATTCAGGCGTTCACCGCTGGCGCGATTGGCGTCCTCTACACGCTCTTCCTCGATGGCCTGGGCTACGGCACGGGGTTCATCGGCCTGGCGCTCTTCATCGGCGCGGCGGGTGGCGCGCTGGGTATCTTGCCCGCCAGCGCGCTGACACGGCGGCTGGGCTGGCGCGCCATGCTGCTGCTCTCCGACCTGATCGGCGGCGTCGCCATCGCGATTCAGCTGCTGGCGCCAACGCGCGCCCTGACACTGATTACCTCGCTCGGCGTTGGCGCATCGGTCGCCATCTTCCTCGTGCTGAATGCGCCCTTCCTCGCAGCCAATAGCGCGCCAGAGCAGCGCAACGCCATTTTTGGCCTCAACAACGCGCTCGGCTTCCTGGCGGGCGTCTCTGGCTCGGTGATCGGCGGATTACTGCCCGTCTGGATTGCGGCAGGCTACCACGCGCAAACCTCCTGGCTGCTGGCGCTGCGCCCCTACCTGCTGGCCGACCCACAGGCGCGCGTCTACCAGCTTGCGATGCTTGCGGCAGGCGTCGTCGCCGTCCCCTCGATCATTCCCATCTTCATGCTGCGCGAGCGCGACGCGGGCATGGCTGACGCGACTGCGCCCGCCGCGCCAGCCCAGTCGCCAGTTGCGCTGGCTGAGCGCCTGGGCGAGCGCCTGCGCGGATGGCTGCGCGTGGCGCGCAGTGTCGCCAGCGGAACCGTCGGACGCTTCGCGGTGAGCCAGGCGCTCGTTGGCTTCGGCGCGGGCCTGTTCTTCCCCTATCTCAACATCTATTTCGTCAACCGCCTCGGCGCCTCGACGGCCTTCTATGGCGCGCTGAGCGCCGTGGTGACGGCCATGCTGGCGCTCGTCTCGCTGCTCTCCGCGCCACTGGCTGATCGCTTCGGGCGGATGCGGGTCGCGCTGGTGGCGCAGGTGGCCTCGCTGCCCTTCATGATCGCGATGGGCGCCGTGCCAGCGCTAGTGGTCGTCTCGGCCTGCTACGTCATCCGCTCCACGCTGATGAATACAGGTTCGGCGCCTCTGCAAGCCTGGCTGATGGACGCCGTCACGCCACAGCGGCGCGTGCTGGCAAGCAACGCCTACAATATGAGTTGGCAGGGCGCGTGGGCGGTGGGCGCCGCGCTGGGCGGCGGACTGATCGCCCTGGGGGGGTTTGGCGCGCCCTGCTATGTCGCGACGGCATGCTACACAATCAGTGCGGTGCTGCTGGGGCTGTGGTTCCTGCCAGGGCGACGTGGCGCGGCGATGATGCGCACGGGGCGCTCGCACGGCGACGGCGACGCCGACGCCGAGTGAAACGCATCGCCATCCGCCCACACTTTCGCCAACCGCGGTCATCCGCCAGCTAGCTCGGCCTGCCGCTTGCGCAGATGCGAGCCGATGTCAGATGCTAGTGTGGAATGGGTGATGGCACGTCCGCCTGAGGTGGTTAGCGCTGGCGCCAGGCGCGCCCTCACCCCCTGGCCCCCACTCCCGCAAGGCGAGGGGAAGCGGAACCTCTGGCTCCCCGCTCCCCGTGGGAGAGGGGCTGGGGGTGAGGTCTGGCGCGCACAGAGAAGTGAGGTGACGTCGAATGGATGCGCAGAACGGTGTGCGACGGCCAGCGCGCCAGCTTCGGCTCGCCCTCGCCCAGATCAATGTGACTGTCGGTGACCTGGCGGGCAACGTCGCACGCATCCTGACGGCGGCGCGCGAGGCGCGGGCGGCGGGCGCGACGGTGGTCTGCGCGCCTGAGTTGGCGATTCCCGGCTATCCGCCCGAAGACCTGCTGCTCAAACCGGGCTTCGTCTCCGACAACCTGCGCGCGCTGGATGACCTGCGCCGCGCCAGCGCCGAACTGAGCGGCATGACGATCATCACCGGCTTCGTGGACCGCACACAAGACCTCTTCAACGCTGCGGCGATTCTGCGCGAGGGGCGGCTGGTGGGGGTCTACCACAAACAATACCTGCCCAACTATGGCGTCTTCGATGAGGATCGCTACTTCAGCGCCGGGCGCGAGAACCCCATCTTCGTGCTGGATGGCGCACAGGTGGGCGTCAGCGTCTGCGAAGACATCTGGCATCCCAACGGCTCGCCCACCCTCCAGGCGTATGCCGGAGCGGAGGCGCTCATCAACATTAGCGCATCTCCCTTCCATGCAGGCAAGCAGGAGGCGCGCGAGCGTATGCTCTCGACTCGCGCCGCCGACACTGGCTGCATCGTCGCCTATGTGAATCTGGTCGGCGGGCAGGATGAGCTAGTCTTCGACGGCAGCAGCGTCGTCTTCGATGGGCGCGGCGAGCTGGTGGCGCGCGCCAAAGCCTTCGCCGAAGACCTGCTGGTCGTAGACCTGGATGTCGAGGAGGTCTTTCGCACGCGGCTGCATGATCCACGGCGGCGCAAAGACCGCGACGCGCAGAGC
>JAICSR010000277.1 GCA_025936795.1 Ktedonobacterales bacterium
CAGCATCAGAGGCACGAAGTAGCCATTCCCAGCGCCTAACTCCAGGATGGCGCAGCCCGCGATGCCCTCGATCTTGCCGAGGATGTAGTCGTTCAATACGTAGCGCTTGAAGGCGCCGCCATGATGACCTGTCACACGATGCCACTGTTTGGCGATACGGTCGTAGTAGGCGATTCGGGTTATGCTCGCTGTCCTTCAGTGTTGCGTCGCATGTGACACCTTGTGACGCCACGCGGCGCGCTGCATGCCGACCAGCGTCGGCGATGTAGACACAGTATCACACGAAGCGGGTGACGATGAAGGCGAAGGCCACGCCGACGAAGGTCAGCAGCACCGTCCCGGCGTTGCTCTCCTTGCTGTGGGCGGCGGGCAGGATGTCACTCGCGCCGATGTAGAGCAGGAAGCCCGCGAAGAAGCCGAGATAGATCGGCAGCGCCATGCCGTGAATCGTGAAGAGGAAGGTCGAGAGCGTTCCCAGCACCGGGGCGATGGCGTCCACTGCCAGCAGCGCCAGCGCGCGGCGCGAGGTATTGTGATTGACCAGCATCAGCGTCACGGTATTCAACCCATCGGACATATCATGCGCGATGACCGCGATGGCGACGATGACGCCTGCCGCTGGGCTGACCTGGAAGCCCAGGCCAATGCCAACGCCATCGAGAAAGCTGTGGCCAGAGAGCGCCAGCGCCGCCAGCACCCCCACCTGCGGATGCGCAGTCAGATGCTCGCCGTCCTCGCTCTCGTGGCTGTGGTGGATCAGTGAGAGCTTCTCGACGACATAGAACGCGAGGTAGCCGACCATCAGCGCCGTCATTGGGATGACCGGCTGCACATGCAGCTCATCCACCAGATGGAAGATTTCGGGCAGCAGGTCAAATGCGACCAGCGCCACCAGCACCCCGGCAGTGAAGCCCATCACGTAGCGCAGCCGGTCGCGCAGGCGCAGCGCCAGCAATCCACCGATGCTGGTCGAGAAGAATGAGGCGATGGAGAAGTAAATCGCTGTCATGCCCGCTCCTCAGTCATCGTATCATCTTCGGCTGATCGCCTGGCCGTGCGCTGACACGCCGCGCAGAGACCGCCCAGGGCAATGTCGTGCCGCTCGATCCGCACACCTGTCGCCTGCTCGATCTCCGCCAGCGCCGTCTCCAGCGCTGCGCTAGACACATCGAGCGTGGCATGGCAGGCGCGACAGGTGAAATGATGGTGGTGGCCCGTCGCGGTGCAGATGGCGTAGCGTCTGCCGCGCGCGTCGTCCACCGCCGCAGCCGCAAGCTCGACGGGAGCCGTCGCCAGCGCAGTCTGCCCTGCCGCGCGCTCGGCGCAGGGATCGCTGGTCTCGCTGACGGCGCCGAGGTCGGCCAATAGCGCCAGCGCGCGATAGGTCGAAGCGACGCTCACGCCGGAGCGCGCCGCCACCTCCAGCGCAGTCAGCGGCGCCTCGCTCATACGCAACACATCGAGGATGCGGCGGCGCGGCGCTGTGAGCTTATAGCCCGCCGCCGAAAGTCGCTCGAAAATCGTCATGTACATGCCCCGCTAGTTGAGAACTTTCTCAATGAGAACGTTCTCATTATGCGCTGTGAGGTGTACGTAGCGCAAGGGGCGTCGCGGATTGGCGCTGCGGGCGCAGGCTGGCGTTCGCGCGCTATGCTGTGTAACGAGGTTGCGACCTCTCGCACGCGCCCGACGCGCATGTCATCCCGCCAGTAGGAGGAACCTGAACGATGAGCCAGACACCGCCGCCATCGGGCGACCTGGAGGTGCGCGACGCGCGCAGCGACGACCGCGACGCCGTGCTGGCCTTTTGCGTGCGGACCTGGGGTGATGGGGGCGACTATATCGCCGAGGTGTGGGACGAGTGGCTAGCTGATCCACGCGGCGCGCTGCTCGTCGGCCTGGTGGATGGGCGGCCAGTCGCGCTGAGTCACCTGCGCATGACCGTGCCCGACGAGGCCTGGATCGAGGGCGTGCGCGTCGCGCCGGAGGCCAGACGCCAGGGCGTGGCGCATGTGATGGTATCGCGCGCGCTCGTGCGGGCGCGCGAGCTGGGCGCCGTTGTGGCGCGCATGTTCACGAACTCGTCGAATGTCGCCTCGCAGCGGCTCTTCGAGGGCTTCGCCTTCAAGAAGATCGCCGAACTGGGCTACTACACCGGAACGGCGCTCTCACCCGACCCAGAGGAGGCCGCCCGCCAGCGTCCCCCGCGCACTGCCGCCGAGCTCGACCCGACCATTGGGGAGACGACCTACGACACCACCGAGGGCGCGCTGCCCTCCGACGCTCGGCTAGTCACGCCTGGCCCTGCCGAGTTCGCGCGGCTGTGGGCCTGGCTGGAGCAGTCGAATCTGACGCCATTCAATGGCGGGCTAGAGATTCATCACTGGGCGGGCTTCGGCCTCAGCGAGCCGCTGTTGCGCGACCATCTGGCGGCGGGCGAGGTCATCACGCTCGACGAGTGGGGCGCGACCCAGGCGCTAGCCATTGCGTGCGAGGACGCCAGCGATAGCAATGGCCCAGAGCTTGAGGTGCGCTATATAGATGGCCTCTCGGACGCCATCGGACGGCTGGCGCTGCTGCTGCGCAGCGAGGCCTATCGGCGCAAGCTGACGCAGGTCTGGCTCTGGCTGCCCGACCTGCTGATCTTGCGCGATGCGATGGACGGCGCGGGCTACACACGCGGCGGTGAGGGCGCCATGTGGGTCTACGCCCGCCCGCTCTAAGGGTCTGCAGAACCGTCAGAACTTATCACTTATAGTCCGCGCAGGCGGACTTGGCGGCCCGCTGGCCCTCCAGGCGCGGTTTCAACCGCCAGCACGCTTACTCGGCGGGCAGATCGTAGACCTGCTCGAACTTGCGTGTCAGATACTCCACGAAGTAGGCCGGGCTGGGCGGCTCGCCGGTCACGCGCTCCACCAGCTCCTCGGGCAGATAGGTCTTGCCCCAGCGATACATCCGCTCGCGCAGCCAGTTGAGCGCGAAGGCGCTGTCACCGCTCGCCAGCCGCTCATCGAAGTCGGCGTATGATGCGCGCATCGCGGCATAGATCTGCGCGCCGTAGAGGTTGCCGAGCGTATAGGTCGGGAAGTAGCCAAAGCCTGACGACCAGTGGACATCCTGCAGGATGCCCTCGCTGTCGGTGGGCGGCATGATGCCCAGATAGGCCTGATACTTCTCGTTCCACAGACGCGGCAGCGACTCGACCGCGACCGAGGTATTGACCATCGCCTGCTCCATCTCATAACGGATGATGATGTGCAGGTTATACGTCACCTCATCGGCGGCGATGCGAATCAGCCCCGGCGAGACCTTGTTCAGCGCGCGGCTGAAGGTCGCCGCATCCACATTGGCGAACTGGCTGGGGAAGACCGCGCGCACCGCCGCGAGATTGCCGCGCCAGAACGGCTCGGAGCGGCCAATTTCGTTCTCCCACAGCCGCGACTGCGACTCGTGCGCGCCCATCGAGACGCCGCCCACAACCGGCGTGCGCGCAAGCTGCGGCGCGCTGCCCTGCTCATAGAGCGCATGGCCGCCTTCATGCAGCGCCGCCATCAGCGCATCGTCAATCATGTCTTCATGCGGATGGACGGTCACACGCACATCGAAGGGGCTGCCGAAGTCGGTGGTGAAGGGGTGCGGCGAGATCGAGAGACCGCCGCGCGTGAAGTCGTAGCCCATGCGCGTCAGGATGTCGCGCGCAAGCTGCATCTGCTGCTCGGCCGGGAAGGCGCCCGTCAAGCAGGAGGCGTCCACTGTGTGGCCGCTCGCCTCGATGCGCTGGCGCAGACGCACGCTCACTTCACGCACGGGCGCGAAGAGCGCGTCAACGCGCGCGGAGGTCAGCCCTGGCTCATAGAGGTCGAGCAGGGCGTCGTAGCGCGTGGCCTTGAAGCCGAGCCGGTCGGCGACCTCGCGCTGCAACGTGATGGTGCGGGCGAGCCACGGCGCGAAGAGCGCGAAATCGTTGGTTTCACGGGCCTTGCGCCACGCCTCGAAGCTCGACGCCTCGACCCGCGCCATCTCCTCCACCAGGCCGCGTGGCAGCCGCGTCGCATAGGCGCGCTCGCGGTTCACCTCGCGCACCAGCGCGCGGTCGGCGTCAGTGAAGGGCGCCTGCTGGGTCGGCGTGGCCAGCTCGCTCAGCAGTTCGCCGAGCCGCTGCGTCGTCCAGCGCTCGTGAATCAGCCCTTGCAGGGTGGCGAGTTGCTCGCCGCGCACACGGGCTGCGCCCTCCGGCATGGCGGTATTCTGATCCCAACTGAGCAGCGAGAGCGCGGCGCGCAGGTCGGCGACCTCGCCGGTCATGGCAAGCAGTTCAGCGATACGCTTGTCGTCTACGCTGAGACTTGGCCCAGCGGCGTCTGATGTGTTCGAGGATACCACGCGCATTTCCCCAGCAGTAGCAAACGAACTCAATGGCCGAGCGGGCAATCCAGCGGACGCCGCGCGGAGTATCGTACCACACGACGACACGACGCCTGC
This sequence comes from Ktedonobacterales bacterium, assembly GCA_025936795.1. Lineage (GTDB taxonomy): Bacteria > Chloroflexota > Ktedonobacteria > Ktedonobacterales > JADMIN01 > JAKAIY01. Next base: position 4,483 of record JAICSR010000277.1, read on the forward strand.
TGCGCGCAACGGGCGTCGTGTCATAACAAATCTGCATATGGCGCATACTGCGGCCTCACCCTCTCTCCCGCGAGGCGAAGGGGAATCCGCTTGCTCCCCTCTCCCTGTGGGAGAGGGGCTGGGGGTGAGGTCGCGCTCACCTGCTCAGGTGGCGGGGATGCGACGGCGGAGTTCGCGGTTCACGCGGGCGCGGGCGCGCTCTTCCTGCGCCCAGCCCCAGAGCTTGCGCGCCAGCGTCAGGAACATCGCCAGCGCCACCTCCAGCCCCAGCGTAATCATCACGCGGCGGCGATTCTCTTCAGCCTCTGGGTCCACCCGCCGCACCGAGACTGTCTCCTTGTAAGCGCTGTTGCGATGCTCGCCCAGCCGCTGCTCGCGGGTCTCCGGCTCGCTCGTCGTGGGGAGCAGCGACGAGACACTGGGCCGCACAGAGGCTTTGAGTTCGGTCTGAGGTATCTCGTGATCCAGTGTGTGTGATGGCTCCATCGTGTGACACTCCTTCATCGCCGCGCCCGCGCTCCGCCGGACGTCGTCCGCGCGCGACGCCATGCGCGCTCGACAGCGCTGGACGCAAGCGGCAGGCCAAGGGGCATCGCCAGGGATCATACGAGATCATGCGAGATCAGGCGAGATCAGGCGAGATCGAGGCGCAGGCGCTGGTGGAGCGTCTCGCTGGTCTGCCCGGCGATGGCGATCTGCTTCAGGCGCGCCGTCTCGCCCCGGAGGATGACGATTGCGCGGCGTGGTAGGCTCAAGCGGTCGGCCAGCAGCGCGACGAGGGCGGCATTGGCGGCTCCATCCACTGGAGCGGCGCGCAGCCATGCACGCAGACTGCCATCGGCTGCCACGGCAAGAGCTTCGCGGCGCGCTCGCGGGGTCACCCGGATGGTCAGGACGACTCGCCCCGGCTCATCGCGCGCGGTGAATGCAGGCGCGTCATCCACGGGCGCCTCCTCCCTCGCTACCAGGCCGGGGGAATGGCAATGGAGAGCAGCATGCTGGTGACGCTGAGC
>JAICSR010000295.1 GCA_025936795.1 Ktedonobacterales bacterium
CGCGTGTTGTTGATGCGCTTGCCGATCTTCTCCTCCATCCAGACACGCCCGCCGCCGCCGCCACAGCAGAACGAGCGGTTGCGGTTGCGCGCCATCTCCGTCACGCCCTCGCGGTTGATGACGTTCAGCACGCGGCGCGGCTCGTCGTAGACGCCATTCCAGCGCCCGATGAAACAGGGGTCGTGGTAGGTCAGCTTGCGGCGGTCGAAGCCTTCGGGCAGCGTGAGCTGGCCCGTCGAAATCAGCCGATCAATGAACTCGGTGTGGTGCATCACCTCGAAGTTGCCGCCCAACTGCGGATACTCGTTCTTGATCGTGTTGAAGCAGTGCGGGCAGGTCGCCACCACCGTTTTGACGTTGTAGGCGCGCCCCGGCTCCACGCCGACGCCACGCGAGGCTGGGCCATTGGGAACCGCCGCCCCGTGCTCGCCCTCAGCTGGCCCCTTGTCGAAGCCGTAGCCCTTGATCGTCTCGACATTCTGGCTGGCGAGCATATAGTAGAGATACTCGTTGCCGATGCGCCGCGCCGGGTCGCCTGTGCAGGCTTCCTCTGGCCCCAGGATGCCGAAGTGGACGTTGGCCGCCTGCATCACCTTGGCGAAGGCGGTGGCCACCTTGCGGTTGCGCGCGTCGAACGACCCCATGCAGCCAACCCAGTAGAGCACATCCACGTCGGGGTCTTCGGCCAGCGTCGGCACGTTCATGCCTGCCGCCCACTCGGCGCGCGTGTCGTTGCTGATCTCCCAGGGATTCTGGTTGCGCTCCAGGTTGTTGAAGAGCGGCGTCACCTCCTGCGGGAAGCGGCTCTCCTCCATCACCAGATAGCGGCGCATATCGTCAATCTTCTGCACATGCTCGATCGAGACCGGGCAGATCTCCACGCAGGCGCCGCAGTTCGTGCAAGCCCAGAGTGACTCATCTTTGATGAGGCCACCGACCATCGGCTCGCGCTTGGCGACCGCTTCCGCCTCGCCTGCGCTCGCCAGCGGCGCGTTGGCCGTCGCGAAGACCTCTTCCTTCACGCCCAGGATGATCTCCTTGGGCCAGAGTGGCTTATCGGTCGCCAGCGCCGGGCAGACGCTATTGCAGCGCCCGCATTCCGTGCAGGCGTAGCCATCGAGTAGCTGCTTCCAGGTGAACTGTGTGACCTCATGCACGCCATAGTCTTCGCGCTCCTCCAGATTCTCAATCGGCTGGAGCGCGCCGCGTGGGCCATAGTTGCGGAAGAAGACGTTGAAGGGCGTGGCCAGCAGGTGCAGGTGCTTCGAGTAGGGCAGATACATCAGGAAGCCCAGCACCGTCAGCGCGTTTGCCCACCACGCCACCGACGCGATGGCCGCCGCCGAGTAGACCGGCAGCCCCAGCATCGTCGAGCCGATCCAGGCGCCGAGCGGGGTCCAGTCCTCGCCGCGCGTCGCCACGTAGGCGAAGATCTCGAAGGCGACCAGCGAGAGAATCACCAGCGTGATGAGACCGAGGATGACGAAGGCGTCGGCCATGCCATGCGAGTTGCTGCGCAACTGGCGCGGGCGCAGGACCACGCGCCGGAAGGTGAAGAAGAGCATGGCGATGAAGGCCATCACGATGAAGAAATCGAGCACGATGGCGAACGGGCGACTCGTGATGATCGGTATCTTGAAGCCAAGACCCTCCGCCCAGAGGTTCAGCGCATCGAGCTGGATGATGATGAAGCCCCAGAACGTGAAGAAGTGCGCCAGCCCTGGCAGTGGATCGCGCAGCACGCCGCGCTGCCCGAGCACCATCAGCGTGAAATATTTGATGCGGTCGCCGATGTGGTCGAAGCGATTCTCCGGGCGACCGGCGAGCATCATCCGGACCAGCGTGCGAATGCGCAGCGCGAAGACCACCCACGCGGTGACGAGCACGATGGCGAAGATGATCGCGCCGACTGGCCCGCCCGACGGCCAGAACTGGAGACCCATTGTCGCTCCTCCGATTGTGTCAGTAGTGGCGGCGCGCAACCTCACCCCCTGGCCCCCTCTCCCGCGAGGCGAGGGGGAATCCGCTTGCTCCCCTCTCCCCGTGGGAGAGGGGCTGGGGGTGAGGTCTGGTTGCCGTTAGCTGCCCTTGCGCTGCTTCACCTTCTCGATAAGCTGCGGCACGATCACGTTCAGGTCGCCGACGACACCCAGGTCGCAGAAGCCGAAGATGGGCGCATCTTTGTCCTTGTTGATGGCGATGATGAGCCGAGACGACCCCATACCCGATTTGTGCTGCACTGCGCCGGAGATGCCAACAGCGATATAGACCGTCGGTTTGACGGTCTTGCCCGTCTGCCCGACCTGATATGCGTATGGTATCCAGCCATCATCCACCGTAGGGCGTGAAGCGCCAACACTCGCGCCCAAAGCCGTGGCCAGCGCCTCGATCTGGGCGAAGCCTGCCGGGCCGCCCAGGCCACGTCCACCGGAGACGATGATCTGCGCCTCTTCCAGCTTGGGAAGGTTGGCGGCGGGCAGCCAGGTGTCATGGCCATCAGCGGACTTGCCGAGGCGCCCAGCTTCCCCCGTGTCTTCGGCGCCAAACGGCCCGGAGAGCTTGGCGCCATTGGCAGGCGCAGTGGCGGGGGCGACGGTGACAAGTTCCGCCGTCCCGCCGACGCGGTTGGCGGGGAAGGCATTGGGCCTGGCGCCGATCAGCTTCGTTCCATCGCCGACGAACTTAGCCTTGACTGACTGCGCGCCATCGAAGGCCGGAACAGTCAGGACCAGGCGCCCGCCCTCGACGGTAACGTCGGAGACATTGTATTCCAGACCCAGACCGAGACGCGCGGCGAGACGCGCAGCCACATCGCGCCCATAGTTGGAGACGACGAAGAGGATCACCGCCGGTTGATGCTGCTCAACCAGCGCCGCCAGGGTATCCACATGCGGCTGAATCAGGTACTCATCGTAGACCGTGCCGTCGGCGGCATAGACGGTCTTGACGCCACAGGAGCCAAGCTCGACAGTGGCAGCCGCCGTGTTGGTTCCTATCGCTACAGCGGCGGACGAGGAGCCGAGTTGGCCCGCCAGTTCCGCCGCTTTGGAAGCGACTTGCAGGGAGACGCCGGTCAGCTTGCCATTGGCGATTTCCGCCAATGCCCAGACATCGTTCGCCATGATTAGAGCACCTTCTGTTCTACCAGGAAGGCGACGATGCGATCAGCCGCCCCATCATTGCCGCTGAAGAGTTCACCCTTGCGCTGGGTATCCACCGGGGATGAACCTGTGGCTTTTTCCCTGGCGCCCGCGACGCCGACCAGCGTAGCGTCTACGCCGAGGTCAGCCAGGCTGAAGGTGTCAATCGGCTTCTTCTTCGACTGCATGATGCCCTTCATCGAGGGGTAGCGCGGCACATTAATGGTCTGGATCACGCTGACCAATGCCGGGATGGCCGCCTCTGCGACCTGATAACCCGTCTCAGCGGCTCGCTCGATCTTGGCTCGCCCGTCAGCAATCTCCAACTTCGAGGCAAACGAGAGCAACGGCTGGCCCAGGACCTCCGCTACCGCCGCCGGAACGACCCCACCGTAGGAGTCCGCCGCCGCGCTGCCGAAGAGGGCGAGGTCGAAGCCGAGCTTCTGGAGCGCCGCCGCCAATGCGCGCGCGGTCCCGATGGCATCGGAGCCTTCCAACGCGGGGTCCGTCACCAGCACGCCCCGGTCGGCGCCGATTGCCAGGGCCTTGCGGATGTTCTCAGTGGCGGTGACAGGCCCCATGCAGAGCGCGATCACTTCGCCGCCATGTTTCTCCCGCTGTCGCAAGCCTTCTTCGAGAGCGTACTCATCGAACGGATTGATCTCCGCATCCTCTTTGCGGCGCTCCAGCCGCATGTCGGCGGTGAAGCGTTTTACCGCCGTTATGGATGGCGTCTCCTTCATGCAGACGACGATATTCACGAGGTCTATCCTCTCCAACACACTGGCTACACGTGGTCACAAGCCATCGCACGCAGCCGCATGCCATCGCATGCAGCGAATCACCTACCACAGAATAAGCCTGCTCCGAGGAGCCGACGCGCGGCATGGGAAGGCGTAGGTGTTAGCTGGACGCCGCCAGCTACAGGCGTCTGGTTGGCGGCGTCTATCGAGCGAGGGGAGATGGAGTGGCGCCACAGTCAGCGGTGCGGATGCGACTCGCGTCAGTCTGCGTCGGCATTCACACGCGCATGGAGGCGAACGCCCTTGTCCCCTCATATCAAACGATGCTCAAGCTATGCCCATTGTAGCCGGGCGTTCTCAGCAGTGTCAACGTGTAGCTGGCTGCGGGCCGGGGAGGCAAGGGAGCGGGTTGAATGCTACACTGTAGCAGGTCCAGAGGCGGGCTGCGCCTCGGCAATACGCGCATGTCACGCGCGTATGCTCCAGCAAACCAGCAGTGAGGAGGCACAGGTGAACGATGGTGGTGATAGCGGCAACACTGAGCGCCAGCGCGCGACGCAGCCGCAGGTAGATCGTCCGCAGGCGCCGTCGGTCTACGGGTTCAGCCGCGCCGATGGTCCGCTGCTGAGTTGGGAGTACGTCGAGGAGCGATTGCGCGCGGCGCGAAATTACTGGCTGGCGACGGTCTACCCGGATGGACGCCCACATGTGACGCCGGTCTGGGGCGTCTGGGTGGATGGCATGCTGTTTGTCAGCGGCTTCCCCAAGGCGCGCTGGGCGCGCAATCTGGCCGCCAACCCGGCGGTCACGGCGCATCTGGAGAGCGGCGACGAGGTCGTGATCGTCGAGGGCGTGGCGGACGAGGTCGTGACCGACGCTGACCTCGGCGCGCGCATCGTCGCAGCGTGGAGCGCGAAGTATGGACGCCTGGAGCCTGAGCCTGTGACCGATGGTATCTGTCGGGTGCGCCCACGCAGCGTGCGCGCCTGGACCGATATCGAGGGGTTCGCCGACGCGACCCGCTGGACCTGGGCAGACACGACGCAGGGCGCGCCAGGCGCATAGTCGTCCGTTGAACGCCGATGCAGAGTCAGACCACCGCCCGTCCTTTCCCGGTAAGCCAGCGTCCGAACCCTCAGTGCGTCTCGCGCACGGTGGCGTCCCAGCAGAGGACGCGGCGCTGGGAGCGCCGGCGTGGCTGCGCGTGTTGGCCCACCTTGGGCTGCGCGGCTGACGGGGCTGCGACATAGCGCGCTGTACCTTGGCCTATCTGCACTGAATGTCGTTGCTGCGCCATCCGTTACGCTGGCTCCACGCTGGAGGAGGTGTCGTTATGAAGCGCATTC
>JAICSR010000425.1 GCA_025936795.1 Ktedonobacterales bacterium
ACAACCGCTATCGGCGCTGGCATCCGCTGGCCTGCCATCCTGACGCGCACGCCCTACATGAAGGCCAGCGCGAGCATGCTCACCCAGGGACGCTGGTTCGCCGAGCGCGGCTATGTCTTCGTGGCAATGGATGTGCGCGGGCGCGGCGACTCCGATGGCGAGTTCTCCCCCTATTTCAGTGAGGGACGCGACGGCTACGACAGCATCGAGTGGATCGCCGCGCAGGCCTGGAGCGACGGCGCCATCGGAACCATCGGCGGCTCGTATCTTGGACGCATCCAGTGGCTGACCGCGATGGAGCAGCCGCCGCATCTGCGCGCGATGGTGGTCGCCGTGCCGCCCTCCGACCCCTTCGTCGAGACGCCAACTGGCTTGCCCAGTCCGATGCACCTCTGCTGGCTGCATTACACCAGCGGTCGCCAGCTTCAACTGATGGATGCGGTGGACTGGGAGCGCGTCTACGACCACTTGCCGCTGCTGACGATGGATGAGGCGGCGGGACGTGGCCAGCAACGCCGATGGCGGGAGGAAGTCGAGCATGCGCGGCTCGACGACTACTGGCGGCGTATCTGCTACCAGAACAAATTCGACCAGATGAGCGTGCCGACATTGCATATCTCCGGCTGGTATGACGATGAGCAGATCGGCACGCCGCTCAACTTCGCGGGGATGACCTTGCAAGCTGCGACGGCTGAGACGCGCCGCAGCCAGCGCCTGCTGATGGGGCCATGGGGGCATGCCGTCAATACGACGACGAAGCTGGGCGAGGTGGATTTTGGCTCGGCGGCGCTGATTGACCTGCGTGGCGAGCAACTGGCGTGGTTCGACCGCTGGCTGCGCGGCGTGGGCGCCGACGAGCCAGTGACTCCGGCGCGCATCTTCATCATGGGCGAGAATGTCTGGCGCGACGAGCAGGAGTGGCCGCTGGCGCGCACCGCCTGGACCCGCTACCATCTGCGCAGCGCGGGCCGTGCCAACAGCCGCTTCGGCGATGGCGCGCTCTCAACCGATGCGCCCGCCGCCGACGAGGCCAGCGACAGCTACCGCTATGATCCCGCGCGCCCGACGCCGTTCATCACCGAGGCGACCTCCTCGCAGATCGGCGGGCCAGATGACTACGCCGCCGTGCAGCGCCGCGACGATCTGCTGGTCTATCAGACGGAGCCACTGGCGGATGCCGTCGAGGTGACTGGCCCTGTCACGATGGATCTCTACGCCGCGTCGTCGGCGCCCGATACCGATTTCACGGCGATGCTGCTGGATGTCTGGCCAAGCGGGTTCGCGCAGCGGCTGACGGATGGCATGGTACGCGCGCGGTTCCGCGAGGGGATGGACCGCCCCGCGCTGATCACGCCGGGGCAGGTCTATCAATACACGATTGACTGCTGGAACACGGCGCATGTCTTCCGCGTGGGGCATCGCATCGCCGTGCAGATCGCATCGGCGGCCTTCCCGAAGTAAGATCGCAACCTGATTACCGGAGCAGCGCTGGGCATGACGAGCGAGATGGCGGTGGCTGAGCAAACCATCTACCACGACGCGGACCATCCCTCGGCGATCATCCTGCCAGTCATCCCGCGTTCATAAGGAGTCGCAGCTTTCAGGAGATGCATGCTATGGATGACAACACAGACGACAATGCGATTCCTGCGCGCTATCAGGACGAGGAGACGATACGCGCTATCCTGCGCGAGGCGAAGACGATTGCAGTGGTCGGACTTTCGCCAGACCCCAACCGCCCCAGCCACGGCGTTGCGCGCTATCTGCAAGCGCAGGGCTACCGCATCGTGCCGGTCAACCCAAGGGAGCAGACGCTGCTGGGCGAGACGAGCTACGCCACGCTCAGCGACATCCCCTTCCCGGTGGATGTGGTGGATGTCTTCCGCCGCTCTGAGTTCGTGCCCGCCATCGCCGAGGAGGCCGTGAAAATCGGCGCGAAGGCGCTCTGGCTGCAATTCGATGTCATCAGCCCCGCAGGCGAGGCGACGGCGGAACGCGGTGGCCTGCGCGTGGTGGTGGACCGCTGCCTGAAGATCGAGCATGCCCGCCACGTCAGCTGAGCGGCGGTCACTCGGCGGAGGCCACCGGCGCGACGCGCTGGGCGATGTGCTTGCGCACATGCGGGCTGAGCAGATAGAGCAGAATGGCGCTGGAGAAGATGACGCTGATCAGCGATGGAATCGTAAATGCGCCCGTGAAGAGACCGCCAATCGAACCGAGTAGCGTAATCACTTCGAGCGCGATGCCCAGTTTCACGGCCCAGCCGCGGAACTGCCACAGACCGACGCCAAAGATGGTCTGCGCGACCCCGATAATTGCGAAGATGAGGCCAGCAATCACCAGCGCCACACCAGTGGCGCCCACAAAGCTCAGCTGGCCTGGGTTCGCCTGACCATCGAGCAGCGCGCCAACCAGGATGGCGAATCCGCCGATGAGCGCGCCCACGATGCCGCTGAGGATGGCCAGCCAGGCGACAATCATCACGCCAAATCGAATCAACATCGCAGCGCCTCCCACTCAGCCGCAGCCGCGCATCCGTTGACGACGCCAGGTCGTCCATCTGGCCCATCGTTCGCTGCTCGCCAGTGTACAGCGTTTGTGGAAACCTGTCTATCTTCGTGGGCCGATGTGGGGTTCGACCACCAATGATTCCAGCACAGCCTCCCTCCTCTGTCAAAGCGAGAGAGAAGGCCAGAAAGCCCCTCTCCTGCCGCAGCGAGGGAGGGGTTGGGGAGGGGGCCGATCGGCAAGCTACCTTTCGCCGTCGCCTGCGTCGCCCTGCGACACCTCTGGCGTGGCTGGCGGCGCAGGGAGGCGCTTCTCGAAGCGGCGGTAGATGGCGCGGGCGCGCGAGGTGACGCGCCCATTGACATCGTGGCATACCCCCTCGACGAAGAAGAGCTGCTTGCCGCCGCCCTGCACGCTGGCCTCGAAGGTCAGCGGCGCGTCATAGGCTGGATGCTCGAAGGTGACATCGAGCGAGACCGTCACCTGGGGTCGGCGGCCATCGGCCAGCGAGGCCACGGCGGCGCCCGTCACAATGTCGAAGATGTACGCCTGCACGGCGCCTGTCACCGCGCGCCCGCCGACGCCTGCGCCGCGATGGTGGTCACCCGGCTCGAACGTGCAGGTGGCGTGGCCATCGGCGCTGGCGCTGATACGCGCGCCCATCCAGCGCAGGAAGGCGCGCTGATTCCAGTACTCGTAGAAGGGCTGGTCAGCGCTGAGCGCGTTCGCCTCAGGCGGGGCTTCGGCGGGATTGTCCACCGCGCTACGGTCGTGTTCGTCAGACATCCGCGCGTGGCTCCCGTCCGAGGATGCGGCGCGTGGCGAACCAGGCGGCAGGCAACAGCAGCGCGGCAGCCAGCAGCTTGAGCGCATCGCCAACGATGAACGGCGTCAACCCCAGCGCGACCACGTG
>JAICSR010000106.1 GCA_025936795.1 Ktedonobacterales bacterium
CACCTATCAACGTGGAGTAATTACACTAAAAATGACTATTATTAAGCTATGTTGCTTGAATATAATGGAGCGCTATGCTACTCTAAATACATCAGTTGTTGTGCCACTGTAATTGATGGAGAGAACCATGCGAAAGTTGATGCTCGTCGTCGCGTTGATGGCTATGCTGCTTGGCGCGATTGGCCTGGGGTCCGCCCAGGCGCTGGCCAGCGTTCAGCCGGTCGCCGCACACACGCATCTGCTCGTGGACGGTAGCCCGACGCCGAATACACCTGTGTGTCCTGGCGGCGGTTCGGGCTCCTGCGGATGATTTAGGTAGATGAGTTAGCGCTCGGCGCGAAGGCCCTCCTGGCGAATCCTGGCCAGGAGGGCCTCTTATTGTCGGCGACGCATTCAGTATTGAGCGTATATGGATTCGGCCTCGCCACGTGACCGAGAGCGACCAGTGGTCATAGACAGATCTCACGCCACTATGTAAAATGCGGGCAACGTGACGATGTTCAGGGACGTGTGGTGATGAGGTGATTCATGGGAATACCAGGCGTAGATACGATTCTCTTCAAACCTGCCAGAGTCGTCTGGCCGGGAGAGCGCGTACCTTCGGAGGAACGGGCGAGGCAATTTGACCAGATACCGCATATGCTCGATCTAGGACAATTCGACGAGGTCGCGTCGCAGCTCGACAAGATCGCAAGCTTCGAGTTGGAACCTAGCCAGAGGATGCGGCTGCATTTCCTTCGGGGGCAACTCTGCTCGGATAGGCAGGTATACGATCAAGCATATCAAGCATATCGCCATGCGCTGGACATCGCCCATGAGTACGAGGATCTCGACTCACAGATCACGCTCACTGATTTGTCTGGCCTCATGATGTACGGATTGATGCGGCACCGTGAGGCGTTGGTCCACTATCAGGAGGCGTTGGACCTATGGTATCAGCGAGCAGCGCAGCTCTCCCAGCCGCGCGCTGAGCCAGAGGTCAAGTTCAGGGAGCGCATTGGCACAGTACAATGGCATGTAGGGGATATTGATGACGCGCGTACCACGTTGGCGCGCGCCCTGACCGTGGCGTTGTACAAGCGTGGAGTCCCGCACACGGACTTTATCCAGAGCAGATCCGCGCGCGCACTCTGGACGCTCGGCCTCACACTCCGCTCACAGAGCGACATGCGCGATGGTAGTGTTGGCCATCTTCGCACGGCGTTCAAGCGTTTAAAACGAGCAGGCGTCCTGTTTGAGGACGCCAATACCGAGCAGGAGAACCTAGGGCGTCTGTATGTTCAGATTGCCGAGGTCTATCTCGACCTCGCCGAGATACATCTCCAACGCGACGCTGCCGAAGCAGCGCGCCCGATGCGAAGTGAGGCGCTCAAGTACGTCCGCGAAGCGGCAGTCCTCCTGCGGGACGCAGACAGCAGAGCAGGGAAGTTGCTGCCAGAGCTAACCTTGTTGCGCTACGAGATCACACGTCAGCTCAATCGCACTGCCATTCAGGAGGCGGCTGAGTTCGAGGTGAAACTGCTCGGCATCGAATATGAGGCTGCGGATATTGGTGATAAGGTCATTTCGGCCAAGGCAGCGACACTGCGGGGCGAGTGGTGCCTGTGGCTCGGCGATCCGGCGCCGGCGCGAGAGGTTTTGCTGCTGGCGCTCGTCGGCTTTCAGCATGACAACATGGGCATGGCGACCCGCGCTCAGCGGCTGCTGCGCCGCGCCAACGCGCCTACCCAATAGCCATTCAGTTCCGCATCACTCCTGCGATTCTCCTGCTTCACTTGAGGTGGGCAGCGCTCTGCTGGCGTTTGCCCGACCCTACCATATCCAGGTCGCCGGAACCGCCCACGACCTCGGCGCCCTTGACGCCGCCATGAGCCAGCCCTACAATCCCTTACAGACCGTCGCGTCGGTTTGCATGATGCGCAACGCGACACTGGAGAGGCGCTATGGCTCGCTCGCACGACATCTCTGAGGCCGATCCCGCCGCGCAGCCCGCTCACACGCGCTCGCGCGACAAAGCCGCGACACGCCGCCGTTTGCTCGACGCCGCCGAGACCGTCTTCGCCGAGAAGGGCTACCACGGCGCAGCGGTGGATGACATCATCCAGGCGTCGGATAGCTCGAAGGGCGGCTTCTACTTCCATTTCCCCAATAAAGAGGCCATCTTCCTCGCGCTGATCGAGGCGCTGACGCCTAAGCTGGAGGCGGCGGTGGAGCAGGCCATCGTGGGCGAGGCCGATCCCGTCGCCCAGCTTGACGCCGCGCTGCGAGTGGCGCTGGAGACGTTCGCGCGCCATCGTCGCCTCAGCAAGATTCTGCTGGTGGAGGCGGTCGGTTTGGGGCATGGCTTCGATGAGAAGCTGATGCGCGCGCACGGCCGCTTCGTTGCGATGATTCAGCGGCGGCTCGATCTCGCCATCGCGGCAGGCCGCATCGCGCCGATGGATTCGCAGATTGTCGCCTGGGCCTGGTTTGGCGCCGTCAATGAGATCGTCGTGCGCTGGCTCGTCACCGGGCAGCCTGAGCGGCTGGAGAGCTGCTTCCCCGCGCTGCGTGCGCTGCTGCTACGCTCGGTCGGCGTGCTGCCATCAACCTCGGCAGATGCGGTAGATGGGGAGGCGCGCGCATGAAGACGCCGCTGACCCAGCCTGCGCCACGCGCCAGCGACGGCGCCGCAAGCCAGCGCGCCAGTGATGTGCAGGCCAACGCGCCCGTGCGGCTGGGGGCCATCAGCTACCTCAACGTCGCGCCGGTCTACGACTGGCTCACCCACCGCGCCACCGATGAATTGCATGGCGTGACGCTGGTGGACGGCGTGCCAGCGCAGATGAATCGGGCGCTGGAGGCGGGCGTGGTGGACATCTCGAATGTCTCCAGCGTCGCATTTGGCCAGCATGCGCGCGAGTGGGCGCTAGCGCCGGGACTCTCAGTGGCGGCGCATGGGCGGGTGGATAGCGTACTGCTCTTCTCGTGGCATGCCGACTGGCGCGACCTCGATGGCCGCAGCATCGCGCTGACCGACCACAGCGCCACCTCGGTCGAGTTGACACGCCTGCTGGCCGAGCGACGCTTCGGCGCGCGCCCGCGCTATGTAACGACGGCGCCCGACCTCGACGCGATGCTGGCGCAGCACGACGCGGCCCTGCTGATTGGCGACATCGCCCTGCGCGAGGGCTACCTGCGCCGCGAGATCGCTGGGCGCGGGCGTCCGTATGTCTTCGATCTGGCGCGCGAGTGGCAGAGGTGGACGGGGCTGCCATTCGTCTTCGCCGTCTGGGCTGTGCGCGCTGACCGCGCCGAAGCGGTGCGTGCGGCGGGCGTGGTGGAACTGCTGCGCGAGTCCACGGCGCGCGGCCTGGCGGACCTGCCCAGGCTGGCGCGCGAGGCGTCGGCGCGGCTGGGGTTGCCCGCGAGCCTCTGCGCCGACTATCTGCGCCTGCTCGACTACGCGCTGAGCGAGCGCGACCTGCGTGGGCTGCGCCACTTCCTTGAGTTGTCCATCCCAGACTTCCGATGGGATGCTGTGCGCCTGTTGGAGCCGGGGGCGCGGCCTTAAAAGGCCGGCGCACGGTGCGCAAGCGGCATGAATGCCCTGTGCGCCTGAGTTGTCGTGATACGAGCGTGGCCTTCAGGCCGTCGTCAGCGTGCTCCGGCCTTTCAAGGCCGCGAGCATCCGGATGAACTGGAAACGAGCGAGTGTGATGCGACAGATAGAGACCCTGGAGGCGGCGTTTGCGCGCCATCCAAGCCTGCCGCGTGAGGCGGCGATCAAGGCCGATCTGCTGCGGCTGGGCATGCGCTTTGCCCCCGGCGCGCTGGTGCGTCCGGTGAGCGCGGCGGGCGAGCCGGGACGCGAGCATCAGCCGAAGAGCTACTTCATCTTCTCCTTCAACATGGCGCCGATGGCCCAACTGGATGAGGAGCAGAAGTGGCGCGCCCCCGAAGAGATCGCGCTGACTGGCGGGCCGTATGACCTGCGCCGCACGATTGTCTCGGTGCGGCTGAATCCGCGCTCGCCCTATCTGGTGGCCCCGCGCGATGGCGCGCTCTGGCTGCATGCGGGCGATGAGCCGATAGCGCAGGTGGGGCTGCATGATCTGCCACCGTATTATACGGAGCAGCTTCCCGATGGGCGCTCAGTCGCCGAGATTGCGCCGACAATTGAGTGGGGCTATCTGCTCTACCTGACCGTCTTCCGCGTCTGCCAGTACTTCGGCGCGAAAGAGGAGTGCCAGTTCTGCGACATCAACAACAACTATCGCCAGCAGATTCAGGAGGGGCGGCCCTACACAGGCGTCAAGTCGCCGCACGACATCCTGCTAGCGCTGGAGCGCGTTGACGCCAGCGGCGGCGAGAGCCGCGCCTACACGCTGACGGGCGGCAGTGTCACTTCGACCCTGCAAGGCAAAGACGAGGTGGAGTTCTACGCGCAGTATGTCGAGGCCATCGAGACGCGCTTCCCTGGCAGGTGGATCAGCAAAGTCGTGACGCAGGCGTGGCCGGTCGCATCGGTCAAGCGACTCAAGGCGGCAGGCGCGCAGATCTACCATCCGAACTATGAGGTCTGGGACCCACAGCTTTTCCCGAAGATTTGCCCTGGCAAGGCGCGCTACGTCGGGCGCGATGAGTGGATTCGCCGCATCGTGGACGCCGCCGAGGTCTTCGGCCCAGCCAACGTCATTCCCAACTTCGTCGCGGGTGTCGAGATGGCGCAGCCCTGGGGCTACACCGAGGTTGAGCAGGCCATTCGCTCCACCGCCGAGGGGCTGGACTTCTTCATGGCGCAGGGCATCACACCGCGCTTCACGACGTGGTGTCCGGAAGCGATGACGCCGCTGGGCGACGCGAATCCAGAAGGGGCGCCGCTGGAATACCACTTGCGTCTGCTGGAGACCTACCGCGACACGTTGCGCGCGCATCGCCTCGCGCCGCCGCCGGGCTACGGCGTGCCGGGGCCAGGCAATGCGGTCTTCTCGGTCAGCCCATTCATGGATGTGCTGGAGCCAGAGCAGGTCACGTCGGAGGCTTGAGATGACGTTCGCCGTTGCGGCTGGCGTGGCTGAGAAGCCTGTCGGGTACCTTTCGCCTGTCGTACGGAGACAGATAGAGGATAGCAAACGATGCAAACAGTTTTGACTGGCGGCCTGTTGCAGCGCGCCATCGCGGGCGAGCGCCTCTCGTTCGCTGAGGGGATGCGTCTCTATCAGGAGGCCGACGCCGCCGAGTTGATCGCCGCCGCCGACGCTGTGCGGCGGCGCAAGCATCCTGATGGCGTGGTCACGTATCTGGTGGACCGCAACATCAACTACACCAACGTCTGCATCATTGACTGCGGTTTCTGCGCCTTCTATCGCAAGCCCGCCAGCGCCGAGGCCTACCTGCTGACGCACGACCAGATTGGCCAGAAGGTCGAGGAACTGGTGGCGTGGGGAGGGACGCGCGTGCTGCTGCAAGGCGGCGTCAACCCCTACCTGCATCTCGACTACTACACCGATTTGCTGCGCTACCTCAAGCAGCGCTTCCCCGCTGTGCAGCTCGACGCCTTCTCGCCGGTCGAGGTGTGGAACATCGCGCGCATCGAGAAGCGCCCGCTGGACGAGATTCTGCAGGCGCTGCACGAAGCAGGGATGGATGGCCTGCCCGGCGGCGGCGCCGAGATCCTGGACAACCGCACGCGCAACCGCATCGCGCCACACAAGGGAACCTGGGAGAGTTGGATCGAGGCCGAGCGGCTGGCCCAGCGCGAGGGCATGACGACCTCCGCCACGATGGTCTTTGGCTTCGGCGAGGAGCTGGAGGAGCGCACGCTGACGCTGACGCGCCTGCGCGAGTTGCAAGATGAGAGCCTGGCCTACAATGGCAATGGCTTCACCAGCTTCATCTGCTGGAGCTATCAGCCCGACCACACTGCGATGGGCGGCGAGCGCGCCAGCGGCGACGAGTATCTGCGCATGGTCGCCTTTGCCCGACTGATGCTCGACAATTTCGAGAACATCAGCGCGTCGTGGCCATCGCAGGGGCCAGAGTTGGCGGGCCGCGCGCTGCACGGTGGCGCCAACGACTTTGGCAGCACGATGATGGAGGAGAACGTCGTCAGCGCTGCTGGGGCCGATGTCGGCTCCTGCATGACGGTCGAGCAGATTCAGGCCAACATCCATGCGCAGGGCTTCCGTCCCGCCAAGCGCGACAGCGACTACCACATCCTGGAGATGTTCGAGTAGGGCGCGGCCAGCCGCTCCTTCAAGCAGGAGAATCCCCATGCGCCACGACACCCTTGCCGATATCAGCCAGCGGCGCGCCCAGACGGGCGATCTCTACCACGAGTTTCTGCATGTCCCGGCGATGAGCGCTGGCCTGTATGAACTTGCCACAGGCGCCGAGGACCCGCAAGAGCCACACACCGAGGACGAGCTGTATTACGTGGTGGCTGGGCGTGCGACGCTGCTGGTTGGCGCGGAGGATGTTCCGGTCGCGGCTGGCTCGCTGGTCTATGTCCCGGCGACTGTCGTTCATCGCTTCCACGACATCACCGAGGCGCTCAGCGTGCTGGTGTTCTTCGCGCCAGCCGAGTATAGCCAGCGCAGCGCCGAGGCGGTGGGATAGCATATGCCGCGAGTGACAGTATTTACCGCACGCTATGTCTATCCGGTGACCTCGGCGCCCATCACCGACGGCGCGGTCGTGGTGGAGGGCGAGCGCATCCTGGCGGTCGGCGGCGCAGCGGACCTCGCCAGCCGCTATCCTGGCGCGCGTCGCGTAGATCTGGGCGAGGCTGCGCTGGTCCCCGCCGCCATTAACGCCCACACCCATCTGGAGCTGACCGCCCTGCTCAACGCCATTCCGGAAGGGCTGCCGATGGCCGAGTGGATCGTCGCACTGGTGGGCCAGCGGCGGGCATTGGATGAAGCGAGTCTGCGCGCCTCCGCCGCTGATGGGGCGCGGCGCTCGCTGGCGAGCGGGGTCGCCGCAGTAGGCGAGATCGCCACCTTTGGCCATGCCATCGAGCCGATTATCGAGAGTGGGCTGCGCGGCGTCATCTATCTGGAGGCGCTGAGCGGGAATCCGGCTCTAGCGGATGAGACGCTCGCGCGGGCGCAGAACCAGCTTGCCCGCTGGCGGACGGAGTATGCGGGCGCGTCTGTGCGCTTTGGTCTCTCGCTGCATGCGCCCTATACCGTCTCGGCGCCGCTCTTCGTGAAGGGCGCCGCGTGGTGTCGAGCGGAGGGCATACCGCTGAGCATCCACGCCGCCGAGTCGCCCGCCGAGACACTCTGGTTGCGCGACCGCAGCGGCCCGATCCGCGAGACACTCTACGCCGCGCGCGGCCTGCCAACCGACCTGGAGGTTGCGCCCGGTGTCTCGCCGATTCGTCATCTGCATGCGTGCGGCGCACTCGGCGCTGAGACGCTGCTGGCGCATGGCGTGCAGGTAGATGCAGACGACCTGGCGCTGCTGCACGAGACGCGAACCTGCGTGGCGCACTGCCCGCGCAGCAACGCGCGCCTGCTCAATGGACGCCTGCCCTGGGCAGCCTATCACGCGGCTGGCGTGCGGCTGGCGCTCGGCACCGATAGCCTGGCAAGCGCGCCCTCGCTCTCGATCTGGGAAGAAGCCGCCTACGCCGCCGATCTGCATACGCGGGCGGGTGAGACGCCTACGCCCGCCGACCTGCTGCGGCTGGCCACGCTCGACGGCGCCGAAGCGCTGGGCCTGGCGGACGACCTTGGCTCGCTGGAGCCAGCCAAACTCGCGCGTTTCGCCTCGGCCCCGCTCGCCCATCTCGACGCCGCCAGCCGCGCCACGCCCGACGCCGCATTGCAGGCAATGATGGCAGGCCAGGCGCCATTCAGCGCCGTCCGCCTGTGAGGAGAGACGCACAAAAAGACAAGACAATTTAGGAGGCTTCATGGCTGAATGGGTAGTTCGAGCAGGTATAGCGACTCCTGAGCGGCTAATGCAAGGCTATCGACATCATACTGGCGCTCCAGGAATTTAGACGAGATGAAACGTGTTTCCGTCGATTTCAACACGCTCAATAGTGAGCCGGTTGGACTCGTTAAAATTGCTGATCCTGAAGATGTGTTCGAGTCCCCGCCATTTGAGGATGGTGAGCGCGTGCTGCTGGTCGATGATGACCTGCAAGCAGAGGGGCACATTATCTTATGGCATGGGTGGATTCTGGCCCGTCCCGATCCCACCACTTACAAGGATATTCCCATCAGTGAAGAGTATCTCCGCAGTCTCTCAGCGCCTCGTCCGAAGGCATAACTTCTAAGGCGTAAGCTCTCTTGTAGACCCGCTCCATGCAAGAGTGGGTCTTCTCTTTACCCAAAGAAAGGGAACTCGTAAGGACATTCGGGCGGCGCCGACCATGCGACTGAGAGCGTGCGTGGTACGATAGCACAATACGTTTGGGCGGCCATCCAGCGAACACCCATGCGCCCAGGACGAGGAGGCGTGAGCGAGCGATGCAACCAGATATCCTGGCGCGGTACCGCGTCTTGCGTGTGCTGCTCACACTCATCACGTTGATCGTGGCGATCTACGCAGTGCAACTCGTCTGGACGAGTCTGGTCGCATTTGGTGACATTATCCTGCTCTTTTTCCTCGCCTGGGTCGTCGCGTTCATCTTGCAGCCACTCTCCACCTACCTGCGCCGTTTTGGCTTGCCACGCGCGCTGGCGGTCTCGCTGATCTATATCGCGCTCGCCATCGTCATCTCAGGCGTCATCGTCCTGACCATCCCAATTGTCGGCGACCAGATACGTCGGCTCGCCGGGGAGTTGACCGACGCATTCTCGCCCGCCAAGCTCGATCAGTTTAGCGCGAATCTGACACTCACGCTTCAGCGGCTGGGCCTGCGCCAGCGCGACGCCGCCCGCATCGTCTCGCAGGTCTGGGGACAGATCCCCGCCTATACCGCCACCGCTGCGAACAAGGCAGTGGATATCGCGACCAACACAATCACCTCCATCCTCACACTGCTCTTCGATGCGTTCCTGGTCATCATCCTGTCGTTCTACATGATGCTCGACGGCGAGCGGCTGGTCGCGGGCGTCATCCGGCGGCTGCCCCCCAAATGGAGCGACGACGCGAAGATGTTCCGCACCTCGGTCAGCCAGATTTTCGGCGGCTTTTTGCGCGCGCAGCTGGTCGTTGGGCTGATCTATACGGCGCTCACCTGGCTGGCGCTGGTGCTGCTGGGGCAGGCCAATAGCCTGCCTGTCGCCCTGATCTGTGGCGTGCTGATGCTGCTGCCCTTCATTGGCACGTTCCTCGCCATCGTGCCGCCCGTCGCGCTGGTGCTCTTGCAGGCGCCCCCCGACCAGATCGTCGCCAAACTGATCGTGCTGCTGATTGCGCTGATCATCGCGCAGCAGATCACGCTGCAAATCATCGCGCCGCGCGTCTTCGGGTCCACCATGGGCGTGCATCCACTGCTGCTCTTCGCGGGGCTGCTGATTGGCGCGAAGGTTGGCGGCGTATGGGGAGCGTTCTTCGCTGGCCCTGTCGTCGCCATCGCCTACGCGATGTTTGAGGTCTTCTATGACCGCTACCAGCGCTCATCGCCGCACTTCCCCGACATGCTCCCGCTTGCCGCCGCTGAATCCGCCGCTGAATCCGCGATGGTCGCAGCGCCTGCCCGACGAGTGAGCGCGCCGCCCGTTGAGATCGTCAGCCCAGGCATGCTCCAGCAGCCGATTCCGCAGGCGCAGACTGCTCCTGAGGCGGCATCCGGGCGCTTAGCTGAGGAGCCATCGCTGCGCGACTGATGAACGCTGGCGGGCGCGCTCGCCCTGTGATAGACTGTTTGCAGCGCGAGCTTTGGCTGGCTCGCCACGCGCCTGTAGCTCAATGGACAGAGCATCGCACTTCGGATGCGAGGGTTGGGGGTTCGAGTCCCTTCGGGCGCACCAGTACTCCACCACCGCGCACACACAAACGAGCGACTCCTTATTCCTGGGAGTCGCTCGTCTGGTATCACAACGCCTCGCCGCTGAGATGCCCTGCGCGATGGACTGATGGACTGTGCTATGCGGTCACTGTGAACACCGTAATCATGCCCATAAAGGCATGTGGCATGCCGGTAACGATGTCAGGTACGAAACACCATGCGGCGTACGTGCCTGGAGCCAGATTCAGCTCGACCCAGTGGGTCGAGCCTGGCGCGATCGAGGCTGCCCCGCCTGAATCGATCGGCTCACCTGTGAGCGTGCAGGCGCTCTGAGGCCCCGTCAGACACTGGAGCAGCGCATCTTTCGTCGTGCCTGCGGGGACACGCACGAGCTGGAACTCATGCGTCTGGTCGCTCACCCTGACCTTGAGCAGCAGCGGCTGGCTCGTGCTGATCACGCTGGGAACGCTGATACTGTGATCAGATTCGTAGACCGTGCCGTTGGCGACTGGCGCCCCATCCTTGAGGGTCGTATCCTGGTCAACAGCCGCCCATGCATTCTTCGTGGCCCAGAAGCTCTTGTGCATCCCCAGCAGGAAATGCGGCGTGCCATCGGAGGTCGTGTCGAAGCAGACGACGACATAGTGGCCAGCCGTCACACGTTCGATCACGCTCTGGACGACGCCCGCCGTGACGCTATCGGCTCCGCCAGCCGCCGCCGAGATCTCGAGCAACTCGTGCAGCGCATGGGTGACCACGCTTGGGTCCTGGCTCGAGAAGAGCGGCGTCAAACGCGCCAGGAATTCACTCTCGGACACGCCGGGATTGAGCTTGAAAAACTGGGCCATGTGGTCCTGGGTACCCTCATTCTTGAAGTGAAACTCCACGAGGCCCGTGGGTACCGTGCTGGGTATCGTGAAGTAGCCGTGGAAGTTGGCGTCGGACCCATTATCGTGCGCGGTGACCTTCACCACATGGATCGTCGTTCCATGGGCTGCGACAGCGGGCGCAGCGGCCAGGGAACCTCCGAGGCTCGCCAGGGCGAGCAGACATGGGAGCGTGATGCGGACGGCATTGCGCATGAGTAAGTTACGAAACACCATTGTTCTTCCTCCCTCACCGTGTCACAGTGCGCAGGGCAGCGGGTAAGCGGCGTTGAAACGCAGACGCTGGGTGCTGCGCTCCTCCTTTCTTTGGCAAGATCGGCGCTCCATTGCGTCAGGGTC
>JAICSR010000350.1 GCA_025936795.1 Ktedonobacterales bacterium
CCGCCGAGCGCGAGCGCGCGGGCCGAGGATGGCGCACGGCGCTTGCGGCCACGCCCGCTCGGGGTTCTGCTCACGACTCTCCTCCGCCCGAAACGCGCGCCGACCGCTGTACTGGACATAGACAGATAGTAACAGGACAATGACAAGACGCCGCGCCGCGCCAGAATGTTTCCTCGCTGGTCGGCGCTGTTGTTGGCATCTTAACATTGCGCGCATGAAGGCGCAAAATGGCTGGCGCGGATGGGTGGCTGGCGCAGCGCCACGAGACGCCAGCGCGTATACTGCGAGGAGCAGGCTAGCGTTGTGTCTGGCGCGTGCAAAGGAGTGGTGACCTATGCGATGGGGCAGCCGATTTAGCAGGCGCGCGGCGTTGCTGGGGCTGGTGGTCGTCGTCATGCTCGGCGCGACATACTGGGCATACTCTACTCTCCGCACGAACTATCCCTATCGCTCGGCCATTCAGCTTGATGGCGTCGCCATGACAGGCGCTGGCGCTGGCTGGGCGGTCGGCAATATCTCCGGCAAGCCAACCACGCTGTTGATGCGCGCCGACGCGGGCCGCTGGACGATCCTGCCCAAGCCTGCCGGACTCGATGACACGGCGTCCCTCCAGGCGGTCGCGATGACTTCACCACAAGATGGCTGGCTGATCGCGCAGAACCCTATCCCGAAGCATGATCGCTACAACACCTTCATCTCTGGCTCGGTGTTGCTGCGCTACCACGATGGTCAGTGGCGCATCGCCAGCCAGACGATTCCCCATGACCTTTGGGCGCTGACGCTGCGGACTTCGAGCGATGGTTGGGCGGTCGGCTCAGATGGAGCGATCATCCACTGGAATGGCGCACAGTGGTCACAAACACCGCTGCCCATTGATCCACGATTGAGCGGCCCATACTTCGACGCTATCGCTGCGCCCTCGGCGACTGAGGCATGGGCGGCAGGTCTGGACGCAGCGATGTACCGCTGGGATGGCTCATCCTGGCGCGCGGTGGATCTGTTAGCGCAATTGGCCATGTATGCTCCGCCACTAGTGGATGCGCGCTTGCTCACACTGAACATCACCGGGCTGGCGATGACGGCGCCAGGGCAAGGTTGGGCGGTCGGCTCAGGTCAATCGTCGGATGGGCAGACGATGGGCGAGATTTTGCAGTGTAGCAATGGCCAGTGGCGCATCGCTCAGACCCTCCCCGGCGTTGTACCAGCAGCCGTTGCGCTGCACACGCAGGACGATGGTTGGATTGTTGGCGACAACGGCGCCATCCTGCGCTTGCAGGGCGGCCAATGGCGGCGGCAGGATAGCCCCACGCGCGACCCGCTGCGCAGCGTCAGCATCGCACCCGATGGGCAGACCTGGGCCGTGGGATGGGCTGGCCGCCTGCTCCGCGAGCGGCAGGGAGCCTGGAGCCTCATCGGCGATGTCACCTGGTCGCAGGCGGCCAGTAAAAGCTATTCGTGATCCAGCGTGCGGGCGAAACGCGAAAGGAGAGAGCAGCATAATGACGCTCTACTCAGAGCCAGGGCAACGCGATGGGCGGCGCGGGATAGATGGCGAAATCCATGAAGGCCGACGTTTGCTGCGTTCCCTCAGTGTAGAGGCCAACCAGATTGCCAGCAATCTGGTTATCATGGTAGGAGCCGATGTAGCGGCCGTTGACGAGGAAGGTGTAGTTGGAGCCGCGCATGATGACCGCCAAGCGATTGGTCACATCGCTGCCGGTATGGATGCCGAGGACTGGCGAGAATAGCCCCTCGTAAACCAGCTCATTGCCGATTCCACTATCGCTATTCATGCTTCCACGGGTCAGCCGCCAGCCGCCGCCAGGCGTAATGCTGAAGTAGAGCGCCTGATTGGTCTGGAAATTGGCGCGCAGGACTAGCCCAGCTTCGTCGAGATCATCGTCGCTGACGGTGTGCAGGGTTACTTCAATGACACCATCGCTCACCGGGTGGTTGGCAAAGGCGAACTCATCACAGCAACCGGTCACATGCATGCCATCCCCGGTGTACCAGAGCGAGAGATCATTGGAGCCTGAGGTTTGCCAGTTGTTTGACTTGCTGCGCAGCGAGTCGCTAAAAGTCGGCGCGCTGCGCTCGGCTTGCATCAACTCGGCGCCATAGGCCACAGGCGCGCCGAAATAGAGTCCGGCTGCCAGCGCCGCCACTGAGAGAACATACAAGAGTTGACCACCGAAGCGCATGAATATCTGACGGCGGCGTTTGGCGCGCTGCAAGGCAATGCGCGCCTGCTCCGGCTCTGACATGTACACCGGTGTTTCCGGCGCGAGCGCCTGGCGCGCGTTCTCCAGACGCGGCGAGAAAGCGGTGAGGCGCATGGCGATACCGGTCATGTCGCGGAGTGGCAGCCCGGTGCGCTGCGCTGCAATGGAGCACAGGCGCCAGGCCGCATCATCGGTGGATGATGCAGCGTTGGATTTGCTGTGCGCACGCGTCCATACCGGGAGCGGCGTGGAAGCCCAAGTGAGCGCGCCGTCGGGGAATTGTAGCCAGTAGACGCGCTGCGGCTGGAATGTGTTGCCCATTGGGAACATGTCGACTTCGCAGAGCGCCTGCGCCGCCGACCAAGGCTCAGCACGCCGCTTGCTCCCCTGACGCCAGGTTACGCCCTGAGCATCTATTGTCACCGAGAAAGGCAGGCGCAGGCGCTGCTGGTAGATGAGCGCGCCGAGCGAGACCACGATTGCGACGAGATAGAGCGCCAGGTATTGCCAGGGAAGAAAACTCATGACTCCACTCATGAAATTGAGGGAGTTGTTCAGAATCACAAACGCCGCCAATGCGCCAATCATGAAAACCAGGGAAATCGTTTGCATCACTATTGACGCTGTACTGTTCGTTCCCGGAACAATCAGTGTTTTCGGGCGGTAGAGTTCGGCGATGGTCGTGGGTTCTGGGGTCGCGGGCGCGCTGGCTGGAAGAGTTGGCTGTAACTGCGCCAGCGGAGCGTTTTTGGAGTCACCGGCAACCGCTCCATTGCGGACGATGACAGCGGCGGGGGAATCCCAGGTCGAGTTGCGCCTGGTGACGCGACGAACGGTGAGGAAATATTGAAAGATGAGCGAGCCAAGGACGATGACAAAGCCCATCCAGAAGAACATCCAGCCCGTCGAACTACCAGTCCACCAGACGGTGAGCAGGCCAGACAGCGCGAACACGCCAAGAAAGTCAAGGTAGATATGCCGATAGGCTCTGGTCCAGCCATTGCGACGCGTATTGGTGGTGGTGAGCGCACTGGCCACGTGGGTATCGAAATCAGGCGCTTCGACGCTCATGACGATTTGGTGAGTGACATTCTGCCAGGGAAGACTCATCAGGCGCCCATCCATTTCGATTAGGGAGTTCTTCAGATAACTGCCAGCCAAGCGTAACGCTGGACACTTGTTCGGCGCGACTATGATACCATGCGTGCAGCCGTAGTGGAATAGGGCAGGTACAGGGAGCTGGCGGATATAACCGCGCCTGGATAGTCTCCGGGCCGCAAAACCCACTCTGCTAGATCAGGCGCGGGCTAGTCTACGACCAGGCGCTGTTGATTTGCAATTGGCCCGCCTACCGAATCCCGAACGACGGCCCCAGTCAAGCCGCCTATCGCCAGGGCGTTACTCATCACGAGTTGCACGCCGTTCAAGCCCCGCGCCACCCAGCCACGCAGGAACGCCAGCCAGAGCGCGCAACAGGACAGAAGGAGAGAGCAGTATGCCGAACGCCTATCTCGATACAGCAGACTCGCCCGCTGGGCCGCTGGGCTTCGCGGTGGATGAGGCGGGCGCGCTGCTGCGTACGCAGTTCGTCAACGGCCACTACCTGCGCAGCATCGAGCAGGAGTTGGAGCGCGCAGGCTATCAGGTGGCGCGCGAGCGGCAGCGCACGGCGCCATGGCGCGCGCAACTGCTGGAATACGCCCAGGGCGCCCGGCAGGCCTTCGACGGCCCGCTGGCGCTGATCGGCACGGAGTGGCAGCGGCGCGTCTGGCTGGCGCTGCTCGATGTCCCCTATGGCGAGACGCGCAGCTATGGCGCGCTGGCGGCGCAGCTTGGTCGGCCACAGGCTGCGCGCGCGGTTGGCCACGCCAACGGCTCCAACCCGCTGCCGCTGGTCGTGCCCTGCCACCGGCTGATCGGCGCGAATGGCGCGTTGACTGGCTACGGTGGCGGTCTTGACATCAAAGCGCGGCTGCTGGCCTACGAGGCGCAGGTCGCCGCCCAGCGCATCGGCGAGTCGGAACAGCCAGCCGCCCACCCGCAGTACGCTGGGGCATGATACGGAATCTAGCGTGGTCGTTGGCGATGCGCCAGACCTCACCCCCAACCCCTCGCCCACGGGGAGAGGGGAGCAAGCTTCGTTTCCCCCTCGCCTCGCCTCACCTCGCGGGAGCGGGGGCCAGGGGATGAGGTAGTGGCTGCCGCCTTTCA
>JAICSR010000087.1 GCA_025936795.1 Ktedonobacterales bacterium
GCGCATCGAGCAGCGCCGTCAGGAACTCGGCGAGCGCGCGGACGTCAGCCAACGCCTGCGCGAACTCTCAGCCTCAGGGAGCCGTTTCCCATCGCCCGCAGCCCGACACGGCCAGCGCTCGACACTCAACACCGTCATCATTACTGCCATCGCCGGGGCTGGGCTGCTGCTAATCGCCATCGTGGCCATCGCCGTCATCGCCAGCGGTGTGTGGGTGCAGTCGCAACTCGCCAGTTCGCCCCCCACCACCGTCGAGAATTTCTACGCCGCCATCCATCAGCAAGACTACGCGACTGCGTACGCCAAGTTTTCGAGTGGGGCGCAGAGCACGCTGAGCGAGGCGAAGTTTGAGCAGACAATGCGCGCGACCGATCTGCTCTCGGGCGGTGTGCAGTCCTACGCGGTCGTCAGCGACACCACCAGCGGCTCGACTGCGAAAGTGACGGTGGATGTCGTGCGCCAGGGCGACACGACGACGGCTGGCGTCTTCGAGCTGACGCTGGTGCAACAGCAGCAAACCTGGCGCATCTCGGCCATCCGCCAGACGGGGCAGACCACGGCTCCCACGCCATCGAGCTAACGCGCAGCTCAGGCGCCCACAAGGCAAGCGCCCGGTGAGGCGCAAACCCGCAATACTTCTGGCCTCAGTCGGTCCTATGAATCGGCAAAAGGGGTCAAAATGTGCTATTATAAGTAGGTACACTTAGGAATAACCGGCAGTGGGTTGTGGGGACACGACGCTGCCGAGGAGGGCAGCATACACGCTATGGCGACAGTATCGAAAGCGTCGGAGTACACCGCAAAGGATATCGAGATTCTCGAAGGTCTCGAACCAGTGCGGAAGCGCCCCGGCATGTATATCGGCAGCACCGACATTCGTGGGCTGCACCATCTCGTGTATGAGGTCGTCGACAACGCCATAGATGAAGCGATGGCTGGGATCTGTGATCGCATCATCATCACGATCAACGCCGATGGCTCGCTCTCGGTCGACGACAATGGCCGCGGTATCCCTGTCGAGCCGCACGCCAAGATGCCCAACACCTCCACGCTTGAGATCGTGATGACGACCCTGCACGCTGGCGGCAAGTTTGGCGGCGACGGCTACAAGCAGGGGTCCAGCGGTCTGCACGGCGTCGGCGTCTCGGCGGTGAATGCGCTCTCGGCCTATTGCCGGGTCGAGGTGCGCCGCAACCACAAGCTCTATATGCAGGAGTATCACCACGGCGTGCCATCCGCGCCGGTCAAGCCGATTGGCTCAGCCACTGGCACGGGCACCAAGGTAACATTCCTGCCTGACCTGGCGATCATGGAGACGGGCGATTTCCAGTTCGATACGCTCGCCGAGCGCTTCCGCGAGATGGCCTACCTCAACCGCGAAGTGACGATCAAGGTTATTGACGAGCGCCCCGACCGCGAGCAGGATGCGACCTTCTACTTCGATGGTGGCCTGCGCTCGTTCGTGCGCCACCTGAACAAGAATCGCAACGTGCTGATGGCGCGCCCGGCCTACGTGGAGCGCAAGGTCGACAAGTCCATCATCGAGGTGGCGCTCCAGTACAACGACAACTACAGCGAGACGGTCTACTCCTTCGCCAATGGCATCAACACGGTGGATGGCGGCTCGCATGTGACCGGCTTCCGCGCGGCGCTGACCCGCACGCTCAACGAGTACGGGCGCAAGGCGAACCTGCTCAAAGAGGCCGACGCCAACCTGACCGGCGACGACGTGCGCGAGGGCTTGACTGCGGCGATCAGCGTGAAGCTGCCTGAGGCGCAGTTCGAGGGCCAGACCAAGGGCAAGCTGAACAACGCTGAGGTGCGCACGCAGACTGAGATGGTCGTCACCGAGATGCTGGCGAAGTATCTGGAGGAGACGCCATCTGAGGGCAAGCGCATCATCGAGAAGTGCCTGGGCGCCGCCCGCGCCCGCGACGCCGCCCGCCGCGCCCGCGAGCTGGTGCGCCGCAAGGATTCGCTCGACTCGACCCTGCCCGGCAAGCTGGCCGACTGCTCTGAGCGGTCGCCACAGCGCTGCGAGCTGTACCTGGTGGAGGGCGATTCCGCCGGCGGCAGCGCGAAGCAGGGGCGTGACCGGCACTTCCAGGCGATTCTGCCGCTACGTGGCAAAATCCTCAACGTGGAGCGCGCGCGCCTCGACCGTATGCTGGCCAGCGAGCAGATCACGAACATCGTGACGGCGCTCGGCACGAGCATCGGCGACACGTTCAGTACGGACAAGCTGCGCTACTGGCGCATCATCCTGATGACCGACGCTGACGTAGACGGCAGCCACATCCGCACGCTGTTGCTGACGTTCTTCTTCCGCCATATGGAGAAGCTCATCACCGATGGGCATCTCTACATCGCGCAGCCGCCGCTCTATCGCATCCAGGTCGGCAAGCAGCGCCATTATGTCTATAGCGACCAGGAGCGCGATGAGTTCCTGGCGCGGCTGGCGCCAGGCAAGAACGCCGCTGTCAACCGCTATAAGGGCCTTGGCGAGATGGACCCGGAGGAGCTGTGGGAGACGACGATGAACCCGGCGTCGCGCACACTGCTTCAGGTGACGATTGAAGACGCGATCAAGGCGGACGAGACGTTCTCGATGCTGATGGGCGACGAAGTGATGCCGCGCAAGCGCTTCATCGAGTCGCACGCGCAGCACGTCAAGAACCTCGACGTGTAGCTCGCGCTCCCGCACGACACACGCACAGGCGCCGCATGGCTCAGATGGCCACGCGGCGCCTGTGTTCTCTTAGAGAGGCGGGAATCGAAGCCACGTGCGCTACTGCACGAGGTTCTGATTCTTCGCCTCGTTCTTTGCAGTGTTGGTCGCCTGCTCGGCCACATGCTGCACTTTGTCAGCCGTGTCCTGCGCGACATCCTGCGCCTTCTCGACTAGTTGATCGCGCGCGGGACCCATCCACTGGCGCTCCTGGTCGGTTTCTGGCACGGCCATGCCTGCCAGCGCGCCTGCCGCGACAGCCACCAGGCCAATCGCGAGCGGGTTCTCGTCCATCGTGCGCTCGAACCAGCCCTTCGCGCGGTAGGCCTGATACTGGGCCTGGCTCGCCACCTGCTGCGCCTGGTCCTGAATCTGACCGCCGACATCCTGTGCCTTATCGGCAACCTGGCCCATCTTGTCCTGCGCCGCGTCGGTCATCTGCCCCATCTTGTCCTGGGCCTTGTCGGTCAGCGATTGCCCGCTGTCCTGCTGGCCCATCTGGCTCGCGCCGCCGTAGTACATGCCACCGCGGCCCTGATAGCCTGTCTGATAGCCCGGCTGGTTGCCCTGATAGCGCCCATATCGATCATAGTAGGCGCCTGAGCGGTTCGTTGAGCGGTTCGTTGAGCGCTGTTCGGCGTTCTCACGGACTTTCATGACGAGCCAGCCTAGGCCAATGCCAGCCAGCGCAGCGGGAACAGGATTCTGCCGGATGGTATCGATCAGGGTAGAGCCGCCCTCCCGCGCTGAATCGGTCATATCATTCATTGTCTGCGAGACCTTTCCTATGGTCGCGTCGTGAACGGCGTCCTTTGCCTGCTGCGTGAGCCGCTCTGGGCTGAGCCGCTCCTGGATGGCGTCAATCGTGCCGCCCATGTTGGCGCGTGTCTGCTCGATGTCTCCGCGAATGTCATCGGTGGATTCATCGTCGGTCACGCCGCCGGTCGGGCCACGCTCGACCAGTTCTGCATAGGTGACGTCGTCTCCTTCGGCCACCCGGTTGTCATACATCACCCGGTCGTCCCGTTCGGGGATCGGCTCGATATAGGGATCGGGCGTCATGTCGCCTGTTGTTTGATCCATGTCGCGTCCTCCTTGAGGGTGTCTACGGTCTGTGTTGGCGCAAGCTGCGACTTCTTCAGGTTCTCGACGCCCAGCCACGCCAGGACGCCGCCAATGATCGCGACGATGATGGTCATGATCAGGGCCGCCAGCCACCACGGCAACGCATACGCCAGCGCGATCACACAGGTCGCCACCAGCGCGAGGAACGCCGCGTACAGCAACGCCCCGCCAACGACCAGCATGGCGGCATTCTTGCCGAACGTACTGGCCTTCTCGGTCATCTCTGTCTTTGCTAGCGCAACCTCCTGGCGCACCAGCGTACTCATCTCGCGCGTGAGGTCCGAGAACAACTCTCCGAGCGAGCGATCATCCTGTCTCGCTTGCATGGTTACGACTCCATTCCCATGGCTCTGCGGGCCGCCAGCGTGACCTAGCGCGCCCGCACTCTTGCGCTGTTTAGCTCGGAGTCTCTCCGGCGACGATGTCATCATCGCTTGCGTACGTTTCGTACGTGCCATTCACGCGACGCGCCCTGGATTGGGCTTGTGCGCTGCCATCTGTCGGCAGATTGCGCCCGTAGGCCAGACCGCCGGTATTGGTGTTATCGCCCCTGCCCGGAGGGTTGGGATAGGTGGGGTCGCCATAGGCGCTATACCGACTGCCATAGCGTCCCTGCGTGGCGTAGCCTGAGTTTGGGCCACTCCAGCCCTGCTGCCCGCGCCACTGCTGCGAGCCTGACCCCGACTGGCTCATGCCAGCGCGTGAGCTTTTCAGGAAGCGCGCGCCCAGCACGCCAAGCAGGAAGGCCCCGCCCAGGAAGAGCGCTGGTTGGCGGCTGGCGAAGCCCTCGACCTCACCGATCAGATCTTCAACACTGGTTGTACTCAGGTGATCGGCGAACTGGTTGAGGTTGGACGCCGCTGTCTCGGCGACCTGCGCAACCGGCGTCTGGTTGTTCTGGCGCAACTGCTGCGCCGCCTGATCGACAGCTTTGCCGACCGTGTGCAGACTCTGCGCCGCCTGGTCCTTCTGCGTCGAGGCCTGCGACTTCGCCGTCTGCTTGGCTTTGTCAGTCGCAGCGCTGACCGTCTGCTTTACCTGGTCGGCGCCCTGCTGCGCCTTATCGGCCAGCTGTTGGGTCGCAGAGCTTCCCGTGTCTGTGTCATCATGACTGTAACTCGGCGGGATGTTCGTGGACCCCTGGGCATCGTACTGCGGTTCTCCAGTCGTCACGTTTGTGCTCCTTTCAACGGAAACTGGCCCGTTCTCAGGAGTCCTGTGCAAGCAGCGTGCCGGAACACACATGCGGGGAGTGGCGTGACGACTAAACGCCCAATTTTTCAGTGGTCAGCGGCAGTGAACGATCATCAATCTTCGCCGACACGCAGCGCGCGTCCCAGCCCTGATACCCGCGCCACCGCCCCGGCGATGATCAGCGCCGCGACGAAGATCACCAGCAGCGCCCCCAGATAGAGCAGCGAGCCGTTGAGGTTGACGGCGAGCTGGCTAGAAGGAACGCCCAGCACGGGCGGCATATAGGTCGAGGTGTTGAAGCCCAGGAACGGCAGACTGGCGACTGCCAGCAGCGCTCCGATGGCGACGCCGCCCAGCCCACCCAGGATGTAGACGAGCGCCTGCTCGGTCAGCAGCATGCGGGTCAGCGCGCCCTCGCTGAGGCCCAGCGTGCGCAGGATGGCGAACTGGGTCTGACGCTGGCGCGCGGCGATGCTGGCCTGCGTGATGACGCCGACCAGCGCCAGCAGCGCCGCGATCAGCGCGCCAAGCAGCAGCAGGCCGCTCATCCCCGCCGCCAGCGGATCAGCGCG
Source organism: Ktedonobacterales bacterium (assembly GCA_025936795.1). Classification (GTDB taxonomy): domain Bacteria; phylum Chloroflexota; class Ktedonobacteria; order Ktedonobacterales; family JADMIN01; genus JAKAIY01. The sequence continues at coordinate 5,620 of JAICSR010000087.1, forward strand.
ATAGAGCGCGGACAGCGCGCGCGCATCATAGGTGGTCTGGACGAAGAAGTTGGGATCGGTCAGCGCTTTGGCGCGCAGTGCGGCGGCGTGAGCGTCGGGCGTGGTGCGCAGCAGGAAGTCATTTGGCCCGTTCACGGTGTAGTCGGCCACCGCCGGATTCGCCAGCACCGCGAGATAATCGTTGAGGTCCACGACGATGCAGCCCGTGCCATACTCGTCGTAGAGCGAGGGGAAGTTGTTCACGATGGCGCCGACGACGAAGTAGGCGCTGGTGGCCGTGTTCGACTGGCCAGCCTCCTGCGGCGAGAGCTGGAAGCGCGCGCCGACCTGTAGCTGGAAGGCGTTGGCGAACTGCTGGTCAACAATCGCAACCATCGGCGCGTTTGACTCGCCCAGCGTGTCGCCGTGCGGCGCGTGCGCCAGGATGCTCATCAGCGCGGCTGGCGACTGGCTGGCGTAGTCGCTGCGCCAGGTGGCCGTCTGGGCGAACGTGCCGGGGTCCACGCCGAGCACATCCACATTCTGCCCGCCCTGATTGGGCAGGGTCAGCGCAATCCCGCGATACATCGGCGTGACGTGCTCGACGCCGGGCATCTTGGCGAACTTCGCCGCATAGCCTTTCGTGGACTGTGTGCCTTCACTCTGCGGCTTGATGCTCACCTGCTCGTCGGCGCCGGTCAGATAGTAGGCGTTGTCGTGTGCGCCACGCGCAATCGTCGTCTGGAAGGTCAGCGAGAAGAGGCCCAGCCCGACTGCCAGCGTCAGCAGCAGCGTCAGTCGACTGAAGGCGCCCGAGGCGCGCGAGACCTGCGCGAAGGCGAGCATGCCGGTGGCGCCGCGCCCACGCGCCGTCAGCCATGCGCCCAGGCGCAGCAACCAGGGCAGCGCGCGTTGCAGCAGCAGCGCCCCTGCCAGCAGCATCAGCGTTGGCGCCAGCAGTTGAATCCAGTCCGCCTGCCCACCCGGCGTCTGGCTGGCGCCCGTCTGACTGTTGAGCAGCACGCGCGTGGTGAGGCCGCCAAACGCGACCAGTTCGGTATAGCCCGCGACACAGAGGACCACCAGCCCCAGATCGAGGTAGTAGCGTTTCCAGAAGGGGATGCGCTCGCTGCGGCCCTGCTCCAGGCGGAAGGCCAGCGCATCCATGCGGGCGGCCTGCCAGGTGGCGAGCGCCAGCGCCAACACGCCCAGCACGGCGCCAATCGCGGCGGGTGTCAGCGCATCGCGCAGCGAGACGGAGCGCGCCACGTAGGCGGGGGTGAGCGCGGCGCTAACCGCCTTGCCGAGTGGCACGAAGTAGCGCACGAGCGCCAACGCCAGTCCCCCCGCGACGGCTACGCCTGCCACCAGCGCGATTGCCGCCAGCAGCACGCCCTGCGAGAGATACGTCAGCAGGATCTGGAGCGTGCTGGCGCCACGGCTCTTGAGGGTCGCGATCTCGCCCGCCTGGCTCTCGATCAGCAGTCCGGCTATGACGAAGATGAAGAGCAGCGCCAGCGCCACCAACTGCGCATCTACGCTGTAGAGTGGCAGGGTCTGCGCGGCGAGTAGGTCAACCACACCGCTGAGCGCGTCGCCCAGATGCGTTCCCATGCCCACCATCGTGGCGCCATACGAGCCGGGAACATCGGCGTCCAGCGTCCTGCGCAGCGTCGTCAGCTCGGTCTGCACGACGCTCGCCTGGCTGACGGTGATGCTGTCAGACGAGACGTAGTAGATATAGTGCAGCCCAACGCCCATTGGCGGATTCGTGAAGCCAACTGGCCTGTAGGTGAGCGACTGCACGAGCGCCTGCCGCGTGAAGAGGATGGGGAACTGCGGCGGCGGCGGGTTATTGATGTTGGGCGCGATGACGGTCTCGAAGCCCAGCCCGTTCCAGTAGGGGTCATTGGCGTCTTTGGGCGTCCAGACACCGACAACGCGCGCATCGAAGCCGAATTTAGCATAGAGCGAGTCCACGAAATGCAGGACGACGCCTGGCTTCACGCCCATCGCAGGCGTCACCAGAATCTCTGGCATGGCGTTGGCCGCCGTCTCTTTTGGCAGCCGCCCGGCGAGCAGCTGCATGTGCGGCAGCGCCTGACTATAGGTGAAGGCAAGCGGCAGGTCTTGCGCGCCGTGGCTCGCCGGGTATTCTGGCAGCGCCGTCTCGACGGGTTTACCATTGACCTTCGTCAGCGTCAGCGCGCGAGTCGCCTCCAGGTATTCGGTGGGGCCGCTCGTGAAGGAGCTGATGACGTTTCCCGCGTCTGAGGTGACGAGCTGGTCAACCGATGCGAGCCGCTGCATGGTCGTGTGCTGTGGGTCGTAGAGCGAGGGAACGGTCACATCAATCTGGATGTTGCGGTCCGTGCTGGTTGCTGAGGTGAGCGCGCTCTGCAACTGCACGCTGGCGACGAGGTCGCTGTAGAACGGCGCGGTGGCCAGCAGCGCCACGGCGATCACCATGCCTAGCTCGACCGCCAGCAGCAGCCGCCAACTCTTGCCGAGCCGCTGCGCCGCCAGCCGGACGCTGGAGAACGGGCCAGCGAAGCCGCCGCGCCAGGGGGTAGACTCAGCGTCTGCGCTCAGCGCGTCCGCGTCATCGTGGGCAGTCACTCGTTCCGCCGAGTCCACCTGCTTCGCCACGCGCCTCGCTCCTTCTCCAACTCATCGGCTTACCAGCGCGTCAGTCGCGGCGCCAGAAGATATGCGCCCCCGCAGCAGGGCTTACCTCATTCTACGACGAACCAGCAGAACAGTTTTTACGCGGCGTAGCAGGATGACTTCAGAGGGAAGGCGGCGCTGCGGCGCTACAGCCAGCCGTTGCGCTCGGCGATACGCGCGGCCTCGACGCGATTCTGCGCGTTGACCTTCTGGATGGCGGTGGAGAGGTAGTTGCGCACGGTGCCTTGCGAAAGGCTGAGTTGGTCGGCGATCTCGGCGACGCTGGCGCCCGATGCCGCCACCGCCAGCACAGCGCGCTCGCGCTCGGTGAAGGGGTTGTCGCCTGCGCCCAGCGCCGACATCGCCAGCGTTGGGTCCACGACGCGCTCACCTGCCGCCGCCCGCCGGATGGCCGCCGCAAGTTGCGTGGCGGGCGCATCCTTCACCAGAAAGCCGACCACCCCGCTCTCCATCGCGCGGCGCAGGAATCCTGGCCGTCCGAAGGTCGTGAGGATGATGACGCGACAGGCGGGCAATTGCGCATGCAGCGCTGCCGCGACCTCCAGCCCGGTCATGCCAGGCATCTCGATATCGAGCAGCGCCACATCAGGGCGCGTCTCCAGCGCCGCCGCCAGCGCATCATCGCCGCGCGCCGCTTCGGCCACCACCTCGATATCTGGCTCCAGCCGCAGCAACGCCGCCAGCGCGCCGCGTACCATCGCCTGATCTTCGGCCAGCATCACCCGAACCATGGGGTTATCCTCTTCTCAGCATGCTGCGCTTGCGCGCCTGGCTGGCCACCTTCGGCCAACTCCGGCCGCCGTGCGTCAGACCCCGTTCCAGCCGCCGCGTCCATTGGCAGCGCGACGGCCAGCCGCCAGCTGCCATTGGTCGCCGCGCCCGCCTCGCAGGCGCCGCCCAGCGCCGCGACACGCTCCTTCAGCCCAGCCAGCCCCGCGCCACGGGTGGAGGCGCCGCCCATCACCCTATCGCCCGCGACCACATCATCAGCGCGGCGCGCGGGGCCATCGTCGCGCACCTCCACGCTGACCTCTGCGTCGCGCTGCGAGAACGTGATGACGCACGAACGCGCCTGGCTGTGGCGGATGACATTCGTGACGCCCTCACGCACCGCCCACGAGAGCGCGGCCTCGGCGGCGGGCGCGAGCGGGGGCGGCTCGCCCTGCTGCTCGCAGGCGACGCCAGCGGCGGCCAGCAGTTCTCGCGCGCCGCTCAACTCGCTCTGCAGCGTCGGCTGGCGATAGCCGCTGACGGCCTCGCGCACCTCCACCAGCGCCTGGCGCGCCGCCGTCTCGATGTCGCCAATCTCGATCACGGCCTGCTCTGGCGTCACGCTGACCAGCCGACGAGCTAGCTCGCTTTTGAGCGTGATGAGCGAGAGCGTATGCCCCAGCAGATCATGCAGGTCGCGGGCGAAGCGCAGGCGCTCCTCCGAGACGGCCAGGCGGGCGATCTCCTGCCGCGCCCGACGCAGCTCCTGGTTGGTGCGGACGGCATGGCCAAAGAAGTAGACGAATGAGCCGACCGCTGGCACGATGAAGAAAATCTGGCCGGTCGCGCTGAAGGGCGCGCCGATGAGGGCGCCGAGCAGTATCGCCAGCAGCGTCAGCCCCACCACCGCCGCGACGGCGCGCCATGCGGACAGCCGCCCGCACAGCGCCGCGCTGACGTAGATCAGGCTGCCTAGCGCTGTCTCTCCCGCGATCAGCGTCATCGCCACGCTCAAGAGCAGCATCGCGCCGATTGGCCCCCACTCCATCCACAGGGAGGCGTCGCGCATGGGCGTCGCGCGGGTCAGACGCCACGCTTCATGCCAGGTGATCCACAGATAGAGGCCAATGAAAAGCGCCATGCCGCAGAGGTCAAAGACCTTCTGCGGCGATGGGGGCAGCGCTATGATCGCGCTGATTGGCTGCGCCAGAAAGCCCAGCCAGGGAATCCAGATCAGCCAGAGCAGATAGGGTGAGTAGCTCTGGCCTTGCTCGCCAGTGCGTGTCACAGGTGTGGATCGCATGGTGTGACGTCCTTTGCCAACCTGAGCATGCGCCGCTCACGAAAACGCAACAGCCGATGCCGTCACTCTACACACAACGCGCCCCGCTGCCAAGCCATGCGGCGCGAGACGCGCCATCAAGCCTTGCGCCACGCTGTCGCCCGCCAGAGTGGCGCGCCCAGGAGTCGCTGTGCGCCGAACAGAAAGGCAAGGGCGAAGCAAAGCAGCCCTGCGGCGAGAATGAAGTCTCCGCGCGCAAGATCATCCAGCGCATCGAGCGCCTGGATGAGCGCGACCAGCAACATGACTGCGGCCAGCGGCGACCGACTTCGCAGCGCCAGCAGCGCCAGCAGGGTCAGGCCCACGGCGAGATCGCGTGCGAAGGTGTAATCCGTGTAGACACGCGCCGCGTCGGTTAATGCATGCGTTGTTAGCAGCGCCGGGTCCAGCTTGCTCAGCGCAGCCCCTGCGAGCGAGAGCAGCGCGCCGATGATGACCACTAGCGTGACCCAGATGGGGAGACGCTCGCCAGATGTCGCTGGTGCAATCGTCGTGTTCTTCATGCTCTTCATGGCTAAGACCACCTTCCGCTGGCGGGCCACTGTGGCCCGCCAGCTTTGGCAGGCGCCTATGCGCGGCGTCCCTGGAACAGGGTGACAAACCACAGGATCGCGCCGCCGCCCGCCAGGATGACCGCCAGCCAGTCGGAGAACTCCTGCACGCCGACGCCAAGCGAAGGATCGAGGGCGCCCAGGCCAATCATCACCAGGCTGGTGATGGCCGCAATCACGGCCATGATGGTGACGCCGATGCGCAGGCCGCGCCGCCGGTTCGTCGCCGTGCCTGCCTCATCCACCGTGCGCATTAGCTCGATGCCCAGCCACAGCAGAATCGCCAGCGGGATGAAGTGGACAACGTCAATGAACACGCCCCAGCCCACGTTGATCGGCTGAATGAAATTGCCGTTGATGTAGCCATCGCCTGCCATCAGCAGGAGGATGGCCGCGACCTCCAGCCGCGAGACGGTCGTGCGCTTGCTCGAAGCAGTAGCAGCAGTGGATGATGCATTCGTGGTCGTCGTCTGTGCGATCATGGTGTAGCTCCTCTTCGTCCAGCTTGCCGACGCGCCGGGGACGCTTCCATCTGTCGTGTCCCGCTTCGTTCGCGCCGTTCCATCGGACAGTTAGAGTGTGCCAGAGCGCGCGTAATCTCGGTAGCGATGATTGTCATGAGATGGGCATGACAAGTGTCACGCCGGGGCTGAGGGTTGGCTGGTGGTTGAAACTGTGCCTGAAGGCGGCCTGCGGGTACCCCCAGACCCTCCTTCGTGTGTCCACGATAGATGCGCGCAGGCGGGAGCTATGACACTTTTCCGAGTTTGTGTTGGGGTCTCCGTCCTTTAGGAGGAAGCGTAATTCACTGTCGCCAGCCAGAGCGCTTGGAACCTTCATGTCCAGCAGCCTGTGAGTGACGTTGAGTGCGCCGATCTCCAAGGAAGAGGTGAAGTTCCTGCGAGTTTCCCCCCAAAGGACGCAGACCCCTTGTGTGCTGCGCATTGACAAGTATGGAGTCAGCATGTATGCTTTGCACGCCTTCCGAAGCGACAAGCCTACATTTCAGTGAAAGTGAAGGTGATGCCATAGCCATACGCAACCCCTGAGCCTTCCTCCGGCGTGAAATCAGGAACGGACGCGCCGCATGGAGGAACAGTCTCTCCCAACATGCCATCATCAAGACGTTGCCTCCTTGGCGCAGCCGAAACGCTGATGCTGGCACTGAGAATTCCACCCTCATGAGAAGATAGGACGTTTGCATGAAGATTCCCTTCCAGTGGCGGGTAGGCATACCCGCAATTGGTCTCCTCACCGCGCTCTTCCTTGGCAGTTTCTCGCCCGTAGCCGCTGCTCCAGCCCCGAAACCTGGATGTTGTAAGCCTCGAAGCACCGCGCATCCCGCTCCTTCGGATCGTGCGGCACGTACGGAAACCGCGCAACATTCCTACGCAATGCA
>JAICSR010000578.1 GCA_025936795.1 Ktedonobacterales bacterium
AGCTGCGTATTGGTCGCGTCAGTCGCCATCTTCAGTGGCTCCTCTCGCCCATATGTAGCGCCATGTAGCGCCATGTAGCGCACGAGCCGACAGCATAATCAATGTTCCAGCGCGTGTACGGCTGCTGAGATAGCGTCTGGCGTGGTGGTCTTCCAGCGCCCGCCAGTGGAGGATGTCGCATTGTATCACATGTTGATGCGACGCTTCACTACGCTTCCATCATACGCTACAGGCGATTGCAATGGCTTGTGGCGGCGGACACCAGCGGTTGAAACCGCGCCTGAAGGGCTGCGCCCACAAGACCCGCCTGCGCGGGTCCAGATTCGGCGTATGTGTCGTGGACCTGCGGAGGCAGGTCTTGTGGCGACCGCAGCCGCCTTCAGGCGCGGGTTTAACCGCTGGCTCCTGTCTCCATCGCAGGATGGGCGCCGAATTGCCGGTAGTCTGGCGTGGCGCGCTTCTCCAGCGCTCATGCTACACTGACGTGAGCGCTGGATGGCTGGCGGTTGAAACCGCCAGCGCCGCTCGCCTGAAGCAAGACGATGAGGAGGTACGAAACGATGCACGCGGAAACGCCCCTGCGCGAGGAGATACGCGCGCTCGACGAGCAGTTGGTCGCCGACCGCCGCCATTTTCACCAGCATCCGGAGCTAGGCTTTCAGGAGCATGAGACGGCGGCGTATGTCGCCGAGCGGCTGCGCGCGCTGGGCATCGAGACGCAGACGGGGATCGCGCAGACCGGTGTCGTCGGCCTGATTCAGGGGAGCGAGCCAGGGCGCGTGGTCTTGCTGCGCGCCGATATGGATGCGCTGCCGCTGACGGAGGAGACTGGCGCGGCCTACACCTCGCAGCGCCCCGGCGTGCATCACGCCTGCGGGCATGATGGCCACACGGCGATCCTGCTGGCAGTGGCGGAGGTGCTCATGCGGCGCCGCGCCGAGTTTCCGGGCGCGGTCAAGCTGGTCTTTCAGCCAGCCGAGGAAGGCCCCGGTGGCGCCGAGCCGATGATCGCGGCGGGCGTGATGGAGCAACCACACGTAGACGCCTGCTTTGGGCTACACCTGCTGAATGAGCTGCCCGTCGGCGCGATGATGGTACGCGGCGGCCCCTTGCAGGCCAGCGCGGATGACTTCGAGATCATCGTGCATGGAGTTGGCGGCCACGGCGCAGCGCCACATCAGACGGTGGACGCTGTCGCCATTGGCGCGGCCATCGTTGGCGAGTTGCAGCGTATCGTCAGCCGCGAGGTCGACCCGCTCGACGGCGCCGTCATTAGCGTTGGCTCATTTCACGGCGGGATACGCCACAACATCATCGCGGACCGCGCCACACTGGTCGGTACGATTCGCGCGCTGAACCCCGCGACGCGCGACCTGCTACACAGGCGCATCGCCGAGGTCGCGCGTGGGGTGGCTGAAGCGGGACGCGCCACCGCCGAGGTGACGATCAATCCGGGCTATCCCGTCACGGTCAACGACGTGGCGATGGCGGCGTTCGCGCGCTCAGTGGCCGAGACGGTCGTGCCGCCCGCGAATGTGCTGGAGGGGCGGCCAATCATGGGCGCCGAGGACATGAGCTTCTTCCTCAATGCCGCTCCCGGCTGCTACGTCCTTGTCGGCTCGCGCAACGAGGCGCGCAATCTGCATCATCCGCACCACAGCGCGCTCTTCGACTTCGACGAGGCCAGCCTGCCCATCGGCGTCGAGTTGCTGACGAAGCTGGCGCTGGGGTATCTGACGCGCGAAGGGTGAGCTGGCGCGGCCCCCTCCCCAACCCCTCCCCCGCTACGCGGGAGAGGGGGGTTCCGGGTTTACCCACACCCGCGGAGCGGGGGAGGGGGCGGGGGGGGCCCGCGGTGTGCGAGAACAGCACCATGCCCAATGCCATGAGCACGATCA
>JAICSR010000435.1 GCA_025936795.1 Ktedonobacterales bacterium
CAGTTCGCCACTCCCGCCCGTTGTTACGAGGCCAGACCCCATTTGCGCTCAGTGTATCACCGGCGAGCGCGACCGCAATGCATCGCCCGTTTGAGCGCCGCCCGCTTGTGCGCCAGATGATATACTGCGACGGCCCTGCGACCTCACCCCCGACCCTTCGCCCACAGGCGACGGGAGATGCGACGACTGGATGGATATGACAGCACAGCCAGGCACAGACCTGCACGACACGACAATTGAGGCGCCAGCCGCCCCGCGCTTCGTCGTCGGGCGCTATCTGGCGCGCGTCGCGGCGCTGGAGCCGGATGGCCTCGCCCACGCCAGCGTGACGCAGCCCCTCATAGCCCCCTCTGAGGACGATCTGCGCGCAGTTTACGGCCCGGCATGGGATGCGCGGCCTGAGCTGCGCCAGGCGACCGAGGCCTTCAGCTTCATCGGTGGGCTGCCCGGCGAACTGGTCGAGCTGGAGGTCAGCTGGAGCCTGCCGCGTCCCGGACGCAAGCGCGCACGCCGCACACCACCGCCCATCGTGCGGCTAACGCGCGTGGTCGAGCCTGCGCCGGAGCGGGTCGCGCCGCCGTGCCCCGTCTTTGGCGCGTGCGGCGGCTGCCAGCTCCAGCAGATGGTCTATCCAGCGCAACTCGCCTGGAAGACCGAGCGCGTGCGCGAACTGCTGCGCGGCGTCGGCTTCGCACAGCCGCCTGTGCGGCCCGCCATCGGCTGCGAGCCGCCGTGGAACTATCGCAACCACATGCGCTTCAGCGTGGACCGCGATGGGCGCGTTGGCCTGACCGCGCGCAACACCCATCGGCTCATCCCGCTGACCAACTGCCCCATCGCCGAGCCGCATATCAACACGGCGCTGGCCACGCTGGCCCAGCAGCCGCAGCCGCAACCCCAGGCGCTCGTACGCTACGGCGTGGCGACCGCGCAGATGCTACTCCAGCCCGCGCCGCAGCCGCAGACCCGCATGCGTCTCGAAGCCGCTGGGCTAAACATCTGTGACGAGACGATGGAGGAGGAGCTAGGCGGCGCGCGCTTCCGCATCCGCCCCAGCTCGTTCTTCCAGACCAACACCGCGCAGGCGAATACGATGGCGCGGCTGGCGCTGGCCGAGCTACCCAGCGGCCCAGATATCACGCTGGTGGACGCCTATTGTGGCGTTGGCGTCTTCGCCCGGCTGATGGCTGCGCGCGCGGGCCGGGTGCTGGCCATCGAGGAGTCGGCCAGCGCCGTGCGCGACGCTCGCTGGAATCTGCGCGAGACGCCGCAGGTCGAGATTGTTCAGGCGAAGGTGGAGGATGACCTGCCACAACGCGCCGAGCGCATTGATGGCCTGATCATTGACCCGCCGCGCGCTGGCTGCCAGCGTCCCGTGCTGGATGCGCTGGCTGCCCGCCGCCCGCTGGTCGTCGTCTACATCTCGTGCGACCCCACGACCCTCGCGCGCGACCTCGCCTATCTCTGCCTCACGACCGGCGCCTATCGCCTGCGCTCCGTGCAGCCGCTCGACATGTTTCCGCAGACGGCGCACATCGAGAACATCGCTACGCTCGATGCCGTGGCGCTCGATGCTGCGGCGCCCGATGCGGGAATGGAGGCGCAGGCATGAGCGCGCGCGCGACGCCGCCACTCTACCTCGCCTCGGCCTCGCCACGCCGCAGCCAGTTGCTCAGCGCGGCGGGCATCGCGTTCGAGCGCTTCGTCGTCCCGGTGGATGAGGACGCGCTGACTGCGACGTATCAGGGGCCGCTGCTGCAACTCGGAGAATATCTGGCGCGTGCGAAGGGGCTGGCGGCCTGGCGCGCGCTACGAGCGCAGGGACGTGTCGGGCGTGTGCTCTCCTCCGATACTACCGTGCTGATCGGCGGGCGCTCGCTGCCCAAGCCCGCTGATCTGCGCGAGGCGGAGGCGATGCTGCGCACACTGCGTGGACGCGAGCATACCGTGGCGACCGGTGTGGCGCTGATAGACCCAGCGCGCGGCGACCTGCGCTCGGCCACCTCGGCCACCCGCGTGCGGATGCGCGACTACAGCGACGACGAGATCGCCGCCTATGTCGCCACTGGTGACCCGCTCGACAAAGCGGGCGCCTACTCCATCCAGCACCCCGACTTCCAGCCGGTCGCCACGCTGGCGGGCTGCCATCTCGGCGTGATTGGTCTGCCTGTCTGCCTCGTCAGCCTGCTGCTGCATGGCGCAAACGCCGTGCGAATCGTGCAGGCGCCGCTGCCCGCCGACGCGCCCGATTGCCCCTGGTCGGCGCAGTGCCAGCCGCCCTATCCGTTCGCGCTGGCCAGCATCCATACCACTACGCTGCCTGATGACGATGATGCGTCTGACGCGAGCGATGCGCCAGACAGCGCGGCTGAGGCGGGCAGGTGAGCGCCGCAACAGGCGCCGCTGGCATCGTGCGCGGGCGCTATGCTCCCTCGCCCACAGGCGCGCTGCATCTGGGCAATCTGCGCACAGCGCTGCTGGCGTGGCTGCTGGCGCGCTCGGCAGGCGGCGGCTTTATCTTGCGGATGGAGGACCTCGATACGCCGCGTGTGCGTCCTGACGCGGCCCAGGATATCCTCGCCGACCTGCGCTGGCTCGGCCTCGACTGGGACGAAGGGCCAGACATCGGCGGTCCCTTTGGCCCCTATACCCAGAGCGCGCGTCAGGCGATCTATCTCGGCGAACTCGCGCGGCTGCGGACGCTGGGTCTGCTCTATCCCTGCTACTGCACGCGCGCCGAGCTACACGCGCTTCCGGCTGACGCCCGCCACTCCATCGCCAGCGCGCCACATGCGGGCGACCAGCCGCCGCGCTATCCCGGAACCTGCCGCAATCTCTCCATGCGCGAACGCCAGGCGCGCGAGGCGGCGGGTCGGCGGCCATCGCTGCGCGTCCGTGTTCCCGATGCGCCAATCAGCTTCAGCGACCGGCTGCTGGGGCCACAAAGCGAGCGGGTCAGCGCAACGACCGGCGATTTCATCGTACGACGCAGTGACGGCCTGATCGCCTACAACCTCGCCGTGGTGGTGGATGACGCGCTGATGGGCGTCACGCAGGTGGCGCGTGGAGCCGATCTGCTGAGCGTGACGGCGCCGCAACGCGCGCTGGCCCTGGCGCTGGGCTATTCCCCGCCGCACGACTACGCCCACCTGCCGCTCGCCACCGACGCCGCCGGCGAGCGGCTGGCCAAGCGCGACGCCGCCGCTGGGGTCGCGGAGCTGCGGGCGCGTGGCGTGACGCCCGCGCAGGTGGTGGGCGCGCTGGCCGCCAGCGTCGGC
>JAICSR010000156.1 GCA_025936795.1 Ktedonobacterales bacterium
CACTGCGCCGTGTTATACACTGCAACGGGCGCGGGTGACGTTGCATCGCCCACTCTCGCCCACTCTCGCTCAACATGGTACACCAGACAGGAGCTTCTATGACGCCAGCGCAGGCGCAGCCCAAGCGCTCAGAGATACCGACCGAGATGACCTGGAATCTGAGCGCGATCTATCCAACCGACGCCGCCTGGGAGGCCGAGTTCGCGCGCGTCGCCGCGCTGCTGACAGGGGTCAGCGCCTATTCCGGTCGGCTGAGCGAATCGGCGCAGACGCTGCTCGCCGCGCTCAGCGCCCGCGATCAGGTTGGCGAGGCGCTGGCCAGGCTCTTCGTCTATGCCCACATGCGTCTGCACGAAGACAGCGCGAACAGCGCCTATCAGGCGCTCGCCGACCGCGTGACGACGCTCGACAGCGACTTCAACGCCGCCACAGCCTACATCAAGCCAGAGATTCTCGCCATCCCGCCCGCGCGGCTCGACGCCTTCCTCGCCAGCGAGCCAGGGCTGGCCGTCTATCGCCATCAACTGGATGAGATGACACGCGAGCGCGCCCACACGCTGGACGCCGCGACGGAGCATCTGCTGGCGCAGGCGGCGGAGGTCGGCGCGACGGCGGAGCGCGTCTTTGAGATGCTCAACAACGCCGATCTCAAGCTGCCAATCGTCCACGATGCGCAGGGCGAAGCCGTGCAACTGACCCAGGGCAACTACCATGCGCTCTTCCTCGAAAACCAGCACCGCGAGGTGCGGCGCGAGGCCTTCGAGGCGATGCTGGGAACGTATAGCAAGTTCCGCAACACCTTCGCCGCCACGCTCGCTGCGCAGGTCAAGCGCGATATCTTCTTCGCCCGCGCGCATAAATACACCACCGCGCTGGAGGCCGCGCTCGACGCGAACAATATCCCTGTCAGCGTCTATGACAACCTCATCACCACGGTAGACGCCAACCTGCCGCTGCTGCATCGCTACCTGCGCATCCGCAAGCGCGCGATGGGGCTGGACTCGCTGCACATGTACGACCTCTACGTGCCGCTGGCGCGTGAGGTGGAGTACCAGGTCGCTTACGAGCAGGCGCAGGAGCGCGTGGCGGCTGCGCTGGCTCCGCTGGGCGCCGACTACACCGGCCCGCTGACGCAGGGCTTCCGCTCGCGCTGGATTGATGCGCTGGAGAACGAGGGCAAGCGCTCAGGCGCCTACAGTTGGGGCGCCTACGGTACGCAGCCCTACATCCTGCTGAATTATCAGCAGAACATGGATAGCATGTTCACGCTGGCGCATGAGATGGGCCACTCGATGCACTCGTATTTCACCTGGCGCTCGCAGCCCTATCCCTACGCCCACTACACGCTGTTCGTCGCGGAGGTCGCCTCCACGCTCAACGAAGCGCTGATGACGCAGTACTTGCTGCAGACCGCCGAAGACCCCGCGCTGAAGCTCTACGTCGTCAACCACGCGCTGGAGACCTTCCGCACGACGCTCTATCGCCAGACGCTCTTCGCCGAGTTCGAGCGCGCGGCGCACGCGCGAGCCGAGGCGGGCGAGGCGTTGACCCCGGAGTCGCTCAGCGCGCTCTACAAGGGTCTGAACGACAAATACTACGGGGCGGAGGTCGCGGTAGATGACCTGATCGCCATCGAGTGGGCGCGTATTCCGCACTTCTATTCGAGCTTCTACGTCTACCAGTACGCCACGGGCATCTCCGCCTCCGCCGCGCTGGCCAGCCAGATTCTGAGCGAGGGTGAGCCTGCCGTGCAGCGCTACAAGCGATTCCTCTCCTCTGGCGCCTCGGACTACAGCATCAACCTGCTACGCGACGCGGGCGTGGACCTCTCGACGCCGCAGCCAATTCAGGCCGCGCTCGATACCTTCGGGCGCTACCTGGACGAACTGGAGGCGCTGCTCTAGGCGTGTAGGTCCCTCACCCAAGCCTCTCTCCCAACGGGCGCGAGGAGGCTCAGCGGAAAGAGAGCAAACTGACGGATGCGCGCAGGCGTGCGGTATGGTATTCTGGGCGGGACGTTCGATCCGCCCCATGTCGGGCATCTCGCGCTGGCTCAGGAGGCGTATGCGCGTCTCCAGCTTGATCGCGTGTGGTTCGCGCCAGCCGCCTCGCCACCGCACAAGCGCGGCCTGCCGATCAGCCCGGCCGCTGACCGACGCGCGATGGTGGAGCTGGCCATCGCAGGCGACGAGCGCTTTGGCCTCGACACTGTGGACCTCGACTGGCCTGGCCCAGCGTACACGGTGGAGACGTTGGCGCGCCTGCGCGCCCGCTGGGGCGAGACGGTGTGGATCGGTTTCATCGTCGGCTGGGATATGCTGCTGAGCCTGCCCACCTGGCGCGAACCCGCCCAGGCGCTGGCTGCGCTCGATGCGCTGATCGCCGCGCGCAGGCCCGGCTACACCCAGCCAGAGGATGACGAGGAGACGCTGGCCGACCTGGAGCGTCGCCTGCCTGGCGTGCGCGCACGGCTGGAGATCTTGCCTGCGCCGCAGCTTGCCATCTCGTCGTCCGAGCTACGCGAGCGTGTGGCGCAGGGCCTTCCGGTGCGTTATCTCACGCCGGACCCCGTTTGCACGTATATGTCTTCGCGTGGGTTATATCGCCCGGCATGATGCGCCTGTCTGGCCGCCAGCGATGCGGCAGTGATACGCGGCGCCCATGTTGCTGAAGACTCGCGAAAGACTGCTGAAGGTCTGAGGGCCACGTTGTCGTCTGGAAAGGGAGGAGAGCCGATGAAATATGCCGATCTCGCCCTGAACGACCGGGTGCGTTTGCGCAAGCCGCATCCCTGCGGCAGCTACGAGTGGCGCGTCGTGCGACTCGGCGCCGACATCGGCCTGAAGTGTCTGGGCTGTGGACGGAGGGTGCTATTGTCACGCAGTGAGGTCGAGAAGCGCATCAAGATCATCGTGAGTCGCGGCGCCGATGAGCCAACGATTGTGAGTGACGAAAGGTATGGCTGACGTGCGGCCAGCTCCGGACAAGCAGGAGTCACACGAGCGCGGCGCCGAGTACACGGAGTACGCTGAGGGCGCGCGCGGGCGGCTCGAAGCCGGGTATCTGCCAGCCAGCAACCATACTGGCCCACTCTCGCTCAGTGATCAACATCGCGCGATGAATCCCAGCGCGCCAACCGCCTCGCGCGGGTTCGCGACGCTGCTGCGCAACAAGCTGTTTTTGCGGCTGTGGATGGCGCAACTCATCTCACAAACCATTATGAACGCGGCGAACTACGCCATGATCGTGCTGGTGACCAAAGAGAGTGATTCGTCGCTAGCCACCAGTGGCGCGATTGTCGCGTTCAGCCTGCCCGCGCTATTCTTCGGCGCGCCCGCTGGTGTGCTGGTGGATCGCTTCGACCGGCGACTGGTGCTATGGGTCAGCAACGTGTTGCGCGCGATAGCGACGGTCGTCTTCATCCTTGCGCTCATCTTTGCGCCTCGCAGCATCTGGCCGGTCTATGCGCTGACGTTCTTCATTGCGATGGTCGGACAGTTCTTCACACCCGCCGAGGGCGCAGCCATCCCGCGTCTGGTGCACCGGGGCGAGTTGATGAATGCCCTGGCGCTCTTCAATATCACCTTCACGCTGGCGCAGGCCGCCGGGCTAATCGTGATCGGGCCAATTGCGCTGCTGCTCATCCCGCAGTTCCGGCTGGGCGGCGCGCACTACGGCGTCACCGTCACCCCGATCATCAGCCTGTTCGTCGGCATCACCGCGCTCTATCTGGTCTGCGCGCTGCTGATTCTCGCCATCCCCAACCGCGTATTGCGTTCGCCCGATGCGGTCGTGGTGACGGCGAGCGGGAAGCGCCGCCGACACGAGGGCGCACGGCTGAAGGGCATCTGGTCGGGCATCATGGAATCCTATCGCTTCATCCGCTCCGACGCCGTGCTGCATCTCGCTGTCTGGCAGCTCACGATTGCGGGCATCATTGTCTCAGTGGTGGCGATGATCGCGCCACGCTTCGTGCAGATTTTCTTCCACAAGCCGCCCGAAGCCGCCGCGCTGGTCTTCATTCCCGCTGGCATCGGTCTGGTGATCGGCTCGGCTGTGACGCCGATGATTGCGCGGCGCCTGCGCTATGCGCGCACGATCACCGCAGGTGTGATCTTGCTCGCAGGCAGTATCGCCCTGCTTGTGATAGGCTATGCGAGCGCTCCGTATATCTTTGGGGAGCAGTGGTGGTCGGCGTGGCCCTATCTCGGCGGCATGCTGGCGTTCACGTTCCTGATTGGCATCGGGCTAGACCTCATCAATGTGCCTGCGCAGACGATGGTGCAGGAGCGCTCGCCCGACCGGATAAAAGGCCGAGTACTCGCGGTACAAATCATGCTCTTGAATGCCATCATCGTGGTCTACGTTCCCGCCATCGGCTGGATCGCCGACCATCTGGGTCTTGCGGCTGCGCTGCTCATCGTAGCAGGCTCCATCGGGGCTGCTGGGCTGCTCACCGTCTTGCTGGGCGCGCGCACTGGCTCACACAACGTAGACCTGACCGACGGGCAGCGTAGCGCGCCGGAGGGCAACGCATGAGGCGTCCCTTGCGACCACTGACACACGAGCCAGAGCGCATTCTCGTGACGGCGCTCTGTCCCATCGGCGATACGCTCTTTCTCACCCCCGCGCTGGCGCGCCTGCGCCAACGCTTCGCGGGGGCGCACATCAGCGTCGTCGTCTCCGCCGCGAATGAGGGCATTCTGGCGGATAACCCCGATGTGGATGAGCGCATCCTCTTCCCCGACGCATCGCCCAGCTTCGCGCGTGGCGTGCGCCGCCTCAGCCAGGAGCGCCCCGACCTGATCGTCAACTTCTCGGCGGCAGGCGCAATTGTGACGACTTTGGCGGCCCTGCGCGCGCCACGTCTCGGCCTCGAGATGCCGCGCCTCTGGGGGCTGATGGGCGCGCGGACGGAGACCTATCGCCGCCGCCATGCGATTGATCACTATTTCAAGGTGATCGAGCCGGTCGCGCCTGCCCCGCAGTCGGCGGCGGATCGTGCGCCGCGCGTCTACCTGACCGGCGAGAGCCGCCGCGCCGCGCGACAACTGCTGGTGATGGACGGGATGAAGCCAAGCGACCTGATCGTGACGATGCACGTTGGCGGCGATGGCTTCGATGGCCGCAAACGCTGGGCGCCGGAGCGGTTCGCGCGGGTCGCCAACTACCTCGTCGAGCGCTTTGATGCGCAAATCGTGCTGGTTGGCGGCAAGGCTGACATCCCGATGAGCAACGTCTGCGCTGGGCTGATCCGCCGCAACGTGCGCTCACTGGCAGGCAAGACGCCGCTCAAAGTCACTGCCGCGCTGATCGAGGCGTCGGCGCTCTTCATCGGCAACGACTCCAGCCCGCTGCACATCGCGGCGGCAGTGGGGACGCCCTCGGTCGGTGTCTATGGCCCCTCCGATACGCGCGAGTTTCATCCCGTCGGACCGCCAGGTGTGCGCACGCGGCTCCTGCACTCTGATCTGCCGTGCGCGCCCTGTTTCCGCTTTGTGGGCAATGCGCCGCTCTGGCAGGTCAACACCTGCTACTCCTACGCCTGCCTCAAAGTGATTGGCTCGCGGCAGGTGATGGAGGCGGCAGTCGAGCTACTGCAGAGTGTCGTTGTCAGCGAGGCGCCAGTGCCAGCCACGGCGCCCGATGCGCGCTAATCCACTGATGGGTTGGCAGGCTCAACAGCCGAAGATGGGAGAGATCATGGGAGCGCGCAACGCACTGCTCGCGCGTGGGCGTCGTCAGGCGCTCGTCTACCTGCTTGCGCTGAGCTTCGCTGCGCTGCTGGCTGCCTGCGCTACCGCTGCGCCCAGCGTGACCGACGCGACCACCCCAGCGGCCACGAGTACGATCACCCCACCCGCGACGGCAACACCCGGCGGCCCTCCCACGCCCACCGTCACTGCGCTACCAGGCGCGGGCAATCTGGCAGGCGCGACCGACATTTGCACCTCGCCGATCAGCGTCGCGACCACACTGCCAGCGGAGATTCCAGCCTATAATGGGCAGCTACGCTTGGCCCAGACCAACAACGGCGATGCGGAGTTTGGCTACTGCACGGGCGATAGCGTGGACACCATCACGTCGTTCTACACGGCGCAGTTGCCTGGCAAGGGCTGGCAAAACATCCAGACCTTCACCAACAACGCCACGCGCAATATCATCGCGACGCGCGGCAATGAAAACCTGACGATTACCGTCTCGCCCGATGTGGTGCAGACTGGCTCAGCCGACCTGCTCATCATCCTCACCATGCAATAGGGCTGGCGCGCCTTTCACCCCTGACCTCGCTCCCACAGGGCGAGGGGAACCTCCGGAAAGCCCTTCTCCCGCCGCAGCGGGGGAGGGGTTGGGGAGATGGTTCGCCGCGCGCCAACGACCGCGCTAGATTGCGGTATGTGGGAGCCTCATCTCAATCGTAATGCTTCACTCGCGCCCAGTTGAATGGCGCCTTCGGCTGCCGCAAGATCAGGATAGGCGCATGATTCTCGAAATCCACACAGGCAGCGCAAGACGTCGTGGCGGCCAGCGTCACCGAACTGTACCCCTGTGCAGCGGCTTGAGGGGAGACATTGATCGTGATGATGACCTGGCCAGTACACCCTCCTGGCCCCCAGAGATAGAATGAGTTGTGTCCGCTGATCGGTGTGGGCAGATGATAGCGTCCACCGAATTGCTCAAGGGCGCCCGCCTCGCCGTAATTGTCGGCATAGATGCAGGCGACCCGCTGTTCATCGGGTGGCAGGCCGTGATACACCCTGGCAATCAACGCGACCTGTTGCTCCCAGCCAAAGCGATCCGCCAAGGACTGCGGCAGGCCGTAGACATCGCCTGACTCCTGCTGCGCTCCGGAGCTGCCGCTGGGGCTATACACATGCGCATACATGGCTGGTGGCAGCACTGGCAGCACTGCGGGGGCTAGCAGCGCGCCGCTGACGGCCAGGGCCACAGGATAGACGGTCACCCACCTGCGCCAGCGCACCCGCCACTGTCCGACCACCATCGCCCCACCGGCAAACAATGGCGGGTAGGCTGGCGCCAGGAAGTAGGATTTCCCCTGAATCACAATGAAGAGGACGAAAAGGATGAGATACGCCCACCCGAAGACCCGATAGCGTGCGCCACGTTTGGAGAAGAAGTACCACAGCCCTGCTCCCCACAAGAGTACAGCGGTCGGGTTCATGACCAGTATCTGGTTGACCACGAAATCAAGCGGCGAACCACCGGAGCTATGATTCTGGGAGTAGCCCGCCCAATACTGCACCGAAGCCCAGCCATTGGCGGCATTCCAGAGCAGGAAGGGCAGGACAAGGGCGAAGGCGATCAGGCCACCAAACACCGTCCAGCGGGTGAAGAGCAAGCGGCGTTGCGGGGTCAGCAGCAAGCCGACGACCAGGGCGAACCCCCAGAAGAGAATGGTCTCTTTCGTCAACAATCCGAGGCCCGCTACGAGGCCGAACAGTAGCCAGCGCTGGGGGCGTTCATCACGCAGCAGGACGATGAGGATCGTGGCGGCCAGCGCCCACCAGAAAGTATCGAAGACATCATAGGTGTAGGTTGAGCCACCTGCGAGCAGGACGAGCGCGGTCGCCGATCCCAGGGCAGCGAGTCCCTGGACCCACCCCGCGCCGCCGAGGAGCCGAGCCATCAGCCCGGTCAGGATGATCGTCCCAGCGCAGACCAGCGCGGAGATCACGTGGATAGCCCAGAGCGCGTTGCCGGTGAGGAAGCGGGGAATCAGCGTGATCCAGGGAACCAGCGGCGGCACATCCACATAGCCGAAGGCGGGATGCTGACTCATGGCCATGACATAGAGTTCATCGCGGAAATAGCCATAGTTGTTCCCAACCAGGACATGCGCCAGGAACGAGACGCCGGCGATAATCAGCACAGCCGGGGCGAGGTTGGCGCGGCGGTAGACGTTCGCGATGCTGACACGCAGCGATGCAGCAGCGGGCAAGGAGTCCCCGTATGACGATTTGGAATCGCCGCTTAGCATGAGTTTCATGAGCGCCCATCTTTTCGAGAAACGACCATCAAACGACTGTTCGACGCGGGAGCAGATGCTGTTTCTCGCCCGTCACACTGTCGCTTTGCGCAGCAGCGCATACGAGGCGAGGGCGAAGAACGCAATCGGCAGTAACAGCCAGACACCGAGTGTGGCTGCGGTCTGCGACGCGAGCCAGCCGAAGATGGCGTCCCGCCAGCTCCAATAACTGCTCATCAGCAAAAAGGCGCTGAGGAGCAGAAATGCGGCGCCGCCGAGGATGTACTCTCCTATTCGGCCAAAGCGGTGGTAGATGCTGCCCAGCAGCAGTCCCAGCAGGTACATGAACAGCAGGAGGACGAAGGAGACCCAGAACTGCCCCAGAGGCAAGCCACCATGCAGATAGTTTGGGTCTGATTGAGCGCAGGACATATCGTGATAGTACGACCAGCAGAACTGCCGCAGGGGCGAGCCATCACTGAAAAAGGGGAGGTGGAAGAAGTGGAGGCCAACACCCCAGTTCTTGATCACGTTGGCCTCGATGAACGAAAGTAGCCCCAGCAGGATCGCCCAGGCGGCGCTGGCGGCGACCCCCATTGCCAGTGTACCCAGGAGGTAA
>JAICSR010000542.1 GCA_025936795.1 Ktedonobacterales bacterium
CAGTGTGAAATTGCCACTGGCGCCATAGAGGCTGCCCTGGATAGTGCGCCCAGCATTGTCCACGGTCATCACATACAGTATCGGCTTGCCGCTGCCCCCGATGATTGCTGCGCGCATGGCGTCCACTGAGTTGTTGGGCGCTCGGCCGAGCTTGATCCAGCTTGCGCCTGCGTTATCGCTGCGCCAGAGTGTCATCGTTGGCAGTGAGGAAATCGGCCCAGTGTTCACGTTGCCAAGCGGCGCACTGGCGACAAAGATCGTCGCGCCAGATGCAGTGGGCGCATAGTCAAAGATACCCTGTCCGGCGTTGTGAATCTGCGCATCCGCCAGCCTCCATGACTCGCCGCCATCGTCGCTCACAACCAGGCGACCAGGCGGTGGCGCATATTCCTGCCCCAGCCGCATGTTGACGACATCGCCGTACAGGCGTGTTCCCTGCGCCCGAATGTCGCCAGCAATCCACTCGGCTGGCGCGCCCTGGCCCACGAGCATGCTTGTGAGCAAACCCGCTGTCGGCAGGCGTAGCGGCTGCCAATGGCTCCCACCATCCGCGCTTACATATTCGAGGTTGCAGTAGCCGTTTTGAGTGACACCATTCGGGCCGCAAGCGCTTTCTTGCGCGCCAACGATCACGTAGACCCTGTTCGCGTCGAGTGGACTGACGAAGACATCCAGCACACCAGTTGCGGCGGAGCCATCCGCGAGGATAGGCGCCGCGAGTTGCTGCCAATGCGCCCCCTGGTCACTCGTTCGCTGCAAGGTAGAGGTTCCGTCTGTGTTCTGCGCCATCTGATAGGCGATGCGCGGATCAGACGGCGCGAGCGCGAGCCGAAGACCAGAGTAGGCGTCCACCTCCGTCCACGCTCCAGCGGGTATCGTCGTGGCCGTGGGCGATGCTGTCGGCGTGGTCGCTGTCGTCGCCGTCGCGGCGGCCCGAGCGACCGTCGGTGTCAGGTCCACTGTTGGGCGCAGCGTCGCCTGATGCGCCAGCAATCCGGCGAAGAGCGCGATGAGTAGCGCCGCCGCCACCAGCGCGCCCAGCCCACCCCATGCCGACCTCTGCGGCAGACGACGCCAGCCACGCTGCTCGCGTGCGATGAGCCGCTGCATCGCAGGCCACGAGTCGGTGGCTTGCCGGGGGATGGCCTGCCCACGCAGCGCCGCCCCAATCTGGTCGTAGTCGCGCAAGCGCATGCTGCATGCGGGGCAGCCAGCGGCGTGGGTGGCCAGCCATTCAGCTTCTTCAGCGGGCGCCAGGCCATCGCGCCAAGCCGAGAGTCGCTCCGGCGCGATCCCAGCGTCGCAGGTCAATGTCGCGCCCGCCGAGGCGTCGCGCGGCGCCATCTCATCGCTCATCGGCGGTCTCCTGACTCAGATAGTGGCGGCGGAAGCCCTCGCGGCCTCGATAGAGCGCCATCTTCACCGCGTCGCGTGAGATGCCGAGCGCTGCGCCAATCTCCGCGCAACTGAAGCCATAGACCTCGCGCAGTGTTAGCGCGGCGCGCTGATTTGGTGGCAGCGCCAGCAGCGCCCGCTCAACACTATCGCGCTCGGCGATGTGCTGGGTGGGATCACTGTGCACAGGCGTCTCGGCGTCGACGAGCGCGTCGGCGGAGAGTGGGTGGCCACGGTCGCGGCGACGTGCGGAGAAGGCGAGGTTCGTCGCCACGTGCAGCAGCCAGGCGTGCGGCTGCTCATAGGCGCGCACCTGCTCGAAGTGGCGCCAGGCACGCAGGAACGTCTCTTGTGTCAGGTCACGCGCGCTCTGTGGATTGCCCGTCAGCCGCCAGAGACAGGCATAGACGGCGCGTTCATGCTCGCGAAAGAACGCTTCGAACTCAGCAGGCTCGGAGGACTCAGCGTGCGCTGCGCCCTGTGGCGCCTGCGACGATGCCTCCGATGGCGCGCCTCCGCCCGAAGCTAGCAGCGCCGCCAGAAGCCCTGTCCAATCGCTGTGTCGTGCGCCCCAACTGCGCCGCTGCCATAGCCTGCCTATCGCCATGTGTCATCCCATCTCCTCAGCCGCCGTGCGTCGTCGCATCTCCTCACATACACTCGGCAGGGAGGCGTCTGGTAACGCTCGGTCGAAAAGCTCAGGCGTCGCGGGGCAGACAATCGCTTAAGAGATACAAACGATAGATGGGGAAATGGCTAAGACCCCGTCTCACTTCGCTGGCTCGCCCGCGTCGGCGGG
>JAICSR010000211.1 GCA_025936795.1 Ktedonobacterales bacterium
CAGAAGGGCTACTTCTATCAGACCGAGTCGTATAAGCACATCTACCCGCACTGCTGGCGCTGCGGCACGGAGCTGATCTTCCGCCTGGTGGATGAGTGGTTCATCTCGATGCGCGACCTGCGCGAGCGCATGCTGCGCTTCACGCCGGAGATCCGCTGGATTCCCAGCTTTGGGTTGGACCGCGAGCTGGACTGGCTGCGCAACATGGAAGACTGGATGATCTCGAAGAAACGCTATTGGGGCCTCGCGCTGCCGATCTACTACTGCGCGGCCTGCGAGAGCTTCGAGGTGATCGGCAGCGAGACCGAGCTGCAAGCGCGCGCGGTCGAGGGCTGGGACGAGTTCGCCGGGCATACGCCGCACCGCCCCTGGGTGGACGCGGTGAAGATCCGCTGCGCGCACTGCGACGCGCTGGTCAGCCGCATCCCCGACGTCGGCAACCCGTGGCTTGACGCGGGCATCGTGCCGTACTCGACCCTGCGCTATCGCAGCGACCGCGACTACTGGCGCGAGTGGTTCCCGGCCAACTTCATCACCGAGAGCTTCCCCGGCCAGTTCCGCAACTGGTTCTACTCGATGCTGGTGATGTCGGCGGCGCTGGAGGACACCAAGCCGTTCGAGACGGCGCTGGGCTTCGCCACGCTGCTCGATCAGAACGGCGCAGGCATGCACAAGAGCCTGGGCAACAGCATCCCCTTCGACGAGGCCGCCGCCATCGTCGGGTCGGATACGATGCGCTGGCTCTTCACCGCGCACGCGCCAGAGAGCAACCTGCGCTTCCCACGCATCCCGACGGACGCCGAGGCGGCGCAGGCGCGCGAGCAGGGGCAGCCACCACGGCTCAGCGATCTGTGGATGCAGGCGCGCGCGCCGCTGGACAAGCTGTGGAATGTCTACTCGTTCTTCGTGACCTACGCCAACATTGATCAGTTCAATCCGCTAACGCGCAGCCTGCCCGTCGCCGAGCGTAGCGATCTCGACCGCTGGGCGCTCTCCGAAGTGCAGGAGACCGTGCGCAAGGTGACGGAGCGGCTGGAGGACTATGACGCCGAACATGCGACTGAGGCCATCGCGACTTTCATCGAGGACCTCTCGAACTGGTACGTGCGCCGCAGTCGCCGCCGTTTCTGGAAGGCCGAGGAAGATCGCGACAAGGTCGCGGCGTACCTGACGCTCTATGAGTGCCTGGGAACGCTGACGAAGCTGCTCGCGCCCTTCACGCCCTTCCTGGCGGAATCGCTCTACCAGAATCTCGCTCGCTCGGTGGATACGACCGCGCCGGAGAGCGTCCACCTGGCTGACTGGCCCTGGTACGACGCGGCGCTGGTCAATCCGCGCCTGCGTGATGAGACGGCGCTGGTGATGCAGCTCGTCAACCTGGGACGCGCGGCGCGCGAGCAGGCGCAGATTCGCGTGCGCCAGCCACTCGCCACGCTCTACGTCACGACGCAGACCGAGGCCGAGCGCGCCAGCCTGGAGCGCCTGGCCGAACAGGTGCTCGAAGAGTTGAACGTCAAGCGGCTGGAGGTTCTGCCACGCGATAGCGACATGCTGACCTACACGCTCAAGCCGCGCCGCTCGACGCTGGGGCCAGCCTATGGCAAGCGGCTTCCGGCGCTGCTGGCGGCCATCGCCCAGGCCGATGCGCGCGAGGCGGCGCGTGAGCTACGCGCGCATGGCAAGCTGACGCTCTTCGTGGAGGGCGGCGACCCGGTCACGCTGACGCCTGACGAGGTGGATGTGGAGGCCGGGGCGCGCGCGGGCTTCGTCGCGGCGGAGGAGCGCGGCTATGTCGTCGCGCTCGACACCACGCTGACGCCCGATCTCGTCAATGAGGGGCTGATGCGCGACCTGACCCACTTCGTGCAGGACGCGCGCAAGAAGGCTGGTCTCGCCATCGAGGACAGCATCAGCCTGTGGCTCGCCACAGACGCCGAGCTTGCCGCGACGGTCGAGCAGTTCGCCGCGAGCATCAGAGACGAGACGCTAGCGCGCGAGCTGACGGTGAGCGTGGGCGAGCAGCCATCTGGCGCCCCCGCCGACGCCTACCGCGAGACGATCCCCGCCGCCAAGCTCGGTGGCCACGCGGTCACGCTGGCGCTGGCGAAGCGGTAGCCGCGAGAGAGAGCAAACGAAGAGCAGATGGCTTCGCCAGTCATGACGAAGTCATCTGCTCTTTGCTGCGCGCACTCTGGTAGAAATGTATCGCGCTATGATATGATTGGAGCAGGCAGGCGCGCCAGATGGTGTGAGGTGGAATGAGGGAGCGCAGCGTGAATAGCACTGTTCTCGATGATGACGGCGAACAGATCATCGTGCAAACCAATTACCGTGTCCTGCTCAAACACATGCTGTATGTAGCAGTCGGGTCTCTGCTGCTCATGGTTTGCGCGCTGGGGACGACTGCTCCACAATACAGTGATCCATCGGATTCTGGCGCGCCTATAGTTGGAATCTTCGTCGCTGCGCTTGTCGCATGCGTCGCCACGTATCTGGAACTGCTGGCGTCCACTCGATTCGTGAGACACAACCCCGCCCTGCTCGTCAACGTGTATGGCATCACTGACCGTTGCTCCAGGTTCGTGTTTGGCACAGGATTGATGCGCTGGCACACAATTGTCTCCATCGAGCAGGGCGCCACGTATGGCACGTTCAGTGTCCGGCGCTACCTCGCCATTACGCTGGTGGATGATCCTCCCAGCAGGCTAAGCCAGCCGCTTTCACAAGATGGATTGGAGACTGACAGCTTTCCGTTCAAGACGCACGTGGTCAGGATTAGTCAGCGCGCGCTCGGCATTCCCGTCGCTGACTTTCTCTATGAGTTCGAGCGCTACCTCGATGTGTA
Organism: Ktedonobacterales bacterium; assembly: GCA_025936795.1. Classification (GTDB taxonomy): domain Bacteria; phylum Chloroflexota; class Ktedonobacteria; order Ktedonobacterales; family JADMIN01; genus JAKAIY01. Next base: position 2,846 of record JAICSR010000211.1, read on the forward strand.
CCTCTCGCCTGACGGGCAGGACGACGAGGAGGATGATGATTTTGCGGATATTGAGGATGAAGACGAGGGTGAGGACGAACAGCTATCCGACAACTACAGCACTCCTTACTGGCAGGACACGCTGAGCGGTGAGGAGGACGATGATATTGGGGATGATGAGGACACACAGCTACCAGACAACTACAGCACACCCTGGTCGAGTTGATGTGCGCCGCACAGGCTGCGCATGATCGCCACACCGTCTCGCTAGCCATGCGGCAGCCGCATCCACCGACACACAGCGAGGCCACGCTCCTTTGCCCGCAACGGCTAGGGAACGTGGCCTCGTCGTGTCTCCCCTCGCCCTTTGGGAGAGGGGCCGGGGGAGAGGGCGCTTACGCGGCGCCAATCGTGCCGACGATGACGTCCGGCTCGGCGCGTGGCTGCTCGTCGTCCACGTCGGTGACGTGCAGCGCGCGCTCCATCTGCGTGCGGCGGCTGGCGCGCTCGCGGCGCAGCGCCTCCCACAGCAGCTCGATCTCCGCGCTGATCGCCAGGATACGTGCGCGGTTGGCGGGCGCTAGGAACGGATGGGCTGCGGATTTCGCGTACAGCTTCTGCCGCTCTTTGGTCAACATCTGGATGCGCGTGAGTGCGCCGCCAGATGCGGAGCTGCGCGCCTCCTCGTGGAGTCGGCGCTCCACGAGGAGCGCTTCGACCGGCGAGAGCTCCGTCTTTCGCTGTGTTCTAGGCATGACAAAGCCCCTTCGTTAGGAATGAATTGGGTGACTGAACGCAAGGAATGGGATCGCATTGGATTTGGATCGAGGGGAAAGCTGGGAGCGCGCTGGCTGACCTGCGAGAAGCGCAGGGAACCATCACACGGCGCTCAGTTCCAGAGAATTCCAAAGAATTGAGACGAGTGGACACGCGCCTGGCTACGCAAGAGGCGTGATTCTGCCGAAAAGGTACTAGGCAGCCTGAAATGCGCTGCATTGCGCCGCGCCAATGATCTCCGCATGCGCCAGCGCGCAACCCCTCGCTTCGGCATGGTCACACATCACAATTCTGACGTTGGAATTAACATTATCAACTTTGATATTGACAAAGTTAATTTGTAACGCTATGCTTTGGGTAGATCAAGGCGTGGCATACCCACATGCGGCGCTGCGCGCTGAGCGAGCGAGGGAGTAGGCAGCAATGGGCCAGACATGGCAGGCGCCGGAGCATTGCCCGGTCTGCGGGCACGATCACCTGCTGATCGCCCGGCTGCGCTGCCTGGCCTGTGGCAGCGCGCTGGAGGGCGAGTTCGAGCCGCGCCAGAGCGCCACGCCCGACACGCGCCCAGCGGATGGCGCGCGTCGCTCAGGCCCACTGCCACAGGCGATGGGAGCACGTGGCGAGGCGCGCTTTGGCAGGCTGGCGCGGCTGAGCGATGAGCAGTTGGAGTTCGTCGAGGTCTTTCTGCGCTGCCGTGGCGTCATCAAGAACGTCGAAGACATGCTTGGCGTCTCGTATCCGACGGTCCGGGGGCGGCTCAACGCCGTGCTGGAGACGCTTGGTCTCGCCACCGACGACGACAACTCACCAGCGGAGCAGCGGCGCATGCGGCGCGAGATTCTCGCCGACCTGGCCGCCGGACGCATCAGCGCCGAGGAGGCGCTCGAATTGCTTGCCGTCGCCCCCACGCCCGCCGACGACGAGCGCTAGACCAGCTTTTGACCGACGCGCATTCCAGCGCAGCGCCCTGGCAGGAGGAGAGAAATCGTATGGACCAGTGGACATCTGATCCCAGTGATCCCAATGCACATCCCAATGCCGAGACCCAGCCAGAGAACGATCAGCAAAACGATCTGACCGCCAGCGCGGGTGACGCGCCGGACGCCGGATATGAGCAGCCTGCCGAGCCTGACCACCCCATCGGCGAGGAGATGACGGAGTCGGCGGGCGGTCCCTTCACGGGCCATTCGCAACCGATTGGGGATCCCAGCGTAGTAGAAGGCGATGCCTCCGCCGACGCCGGAGCGGCCCCCGATGAGACGGCTAGCGAGACGCCGCCGAGCGCATCGGCTGACGCGCCCACGGACGGCGAAGCCTACAGCGAGCGCGGGCTGCGCATCGAGGTGGACCTGGCGGAGGGCGATCTGACCATCGTCGGTGGCGCCGAGCAGGTGACGGTCAATGCGTCTCGCTGGTCGCCGCAGTTCGACGCCACTGAATATGACGATGGCATGCGCTTCAACCGCCTGCCCGACGGCGCTGAACTACGCACACCGCACGGGGTCGTCGTCATCGTGCGCGACGTGGAGGGCGACCTGCGCTGCGAGCGGCTGGACGGCGAGCTGCGTGTCAATCGCGCCCAGGGTGACGTGCGCGTCGAAGATGTCGCGGTGGCCCACATCAACTGGATCGCGGGCGACCTGACCGCCGATCACGTCGGCGATCTGGTGGGCGAGGGTATCGGCGGCGACGCCAAGCTGGCGAATGTGCAGCAGCCGGCGACACTCGGCGGCATCGGTGGCGATCTGGAGGCGCGTCGTTGTGGCGGCCTCACCATCACCGAATCGGTCGGTGGCGATATCGAGGTCGAGCGCTGCGAGTTCATCACCGTAACCGGCCCGGTCGGCGGCGACATCGAGATTCGGCGGATGACAGGGTCAGCGCGGATGGGCCACGTGGGCGGCGATCTGGACCTCAACGATGTGCGCGACGTGAATGTCGGTTCCATCGGCGGTGACCTGGAGATGGACGGCGTCGCGGGGCAGGTGACCTGCGGCACGGTCGGTGGCGATGTGGAGATGGTCAATACCTTTGGCGCGGTCAGCATCGGCGCCATCGGCGGCGATCTGCGCGTCGAGCGTGCGCCAGGCGGAGTGGTCGTCTCGCGCACCGGCGGCGACGCCCTGCTCGATACGCTGCTGCGCCCGGAGGCCAAGTATGTCATCAACGCCGGGAGCGACATCACGCTGCGGGTGCGCGGCGAGGTAAATGCGCGCTTCGTGGCGCAGAGCTTTGGCGGCGAGATTCGCACGCGCCTGCCGCTGACAGTCGAGAAGGGGCGTCGGCGCAATCTGGTAGGCGCGCTCGGCACGGGGTCCGCCACCGTGACCTTGCAGAGTGGCGGCGACATCATGATTGTCGCTGCGGATGGGCAAAGAGGAGACTATCGCATGAGCGATGACTACGGCAATCAGGGCGACCCGAACAATCCCAACAACCCGGACGATCAGAGCGACGCGCGCGCTCACACCTTCGAGGGCGCAGTCGCGGGGCGCAAGTTCCGCGTGCGTGTGGAGAATGGCCCAGGACGCGCGGGCTTCCAGTTCAAAGGACCGTTCACCCCAGAGGATGAGGAGCGCGCACGCGAGTTCCGTCTCGACTGGGAGCGTGGCCGTGGCGCCCACGCATCGGGCCAGTATGGCGAGCAGCTCAACGACCTGCGCGAGCAGGCCGAGACGCTAGCGCGCCGCGCGGGTGAAGAGGCGCGCAAGTACGCCGACATGGCCACCAAACGCGCGCGTGAGACCGATTGGGAGTCGGTGGGCAGCGAAATTCGCTCGACCATCGAGCGTGCGATGGCTGACCTGGAAGACGCCTTCGGGCGCGTGCGGCGCGAGTGGGAGCCACGCGGCGGCGCTGGTGGCGCTGGCCCCTCATCGGGTGGCCCTGCAGGTCGTCCAAGCAATAGCGGCCCGCAGCGCGTGCGCATCGAGCACGACGAGCCACAAACGGACGCCTACGGCGCAGGCTATGGCGCGGCTGAGCCGGGGGAGTCGCAGGACCGCGACGCGCTGCGCCGCCAGACCCTCGAAGACCTGCGCAACGGGCGCATCACGCTCGACGACGCTGAGCGCCGCCTGAACGACCTGCGCTAGCTTGCGCTAACTACTGAATGCTTCCGCGCGGCGCCCAGTCGCGCTCCACGTCCCCCTCGCGCCAGGCAGCGGATTGCGCGTCCGCCCACTGCGCCGAGGGGGACGCGCTGTGTGCGCCGCGATGCGCCAGACCTCACCATCCCAGCCCCTCTCTTCGCAGGAGAGGAGGCTCCGGAAAGCCCCTCTCCCGCCGCAGCGGGGGAGGGGTTGGGGAGGGGGC
>JAICSR010000372.1 GCA_025936795.1 Ktedonobacterales bacterium
AGGCGGCGTCGCTGGCTCCGTGCTGGCGCAGCTCGAAGGCCGCCATCGCAGCACATCCGGCGGCAATGCGCTCCGCGCCGCTGTGCTTGGCTCCAGCGATGGCCTGACCTCCAATCTGAGCCTGGTGATGGGCGTCGCAGGCGCGGCGCTCCAGCCGCATCAGATTCTGCTGACGGGCCTGGCGGGATTGCTGGCTGGTGCGCTCTCGATGGCCATTGGCGAGTGGCTCTCGGTGCAGAGCGCCCGCGAGCTGTATAGCAGCCAGATCAGCGTGGAGCGCCAGGAGTTGGAGCAGCACCCTGAAGAGGAGCGCGAGGAGCTTTCGCTGATCTACCAGGCGAAGGGGCTGGACCCCGCCGCCGCAGATGAGCTGGCCGCCCGTATCATCTCCGACTCGGCCAGCGCACTCGACACCCTCGCGCGTGAAGAGCTGGGCATTGATCCCAACGAGTTGGGCGGCTCAGCCTGGGAGGCGGCCATCGCATCGTTCCTGCTGTTCGCCGTCGGCGCCATCATCCCGGTGATCCCATTCACGTTTCTGGCGGGCTGGGCGGCTGTCATTCTGAGCATTGCGCTGAGCATCGTGGGCCTGTTCCTGATCGGCGCGGGCATCACCCTCACCACTGGCTCGCCGCTCTGGAAGGCGAGCGGGCGGCAGGTCGTCATGGGGCTGGCCGCTGCGCTGATCACGTTCGGCCTGGGTCGCCTGGTCGGCGGCGCCATCGGCTGAGGCGCACGGTCGCGAGGATATCGAGAGGACTTCGAGAGGGCATCGAGACGACGCTCGGTGGCGTTGTGACGCGACTGTGAGACAGGGCGCATACGCTCTGAGTGTTCGGCTCCCCACCTGAGGGCAGAGCACAGACGAAGCGGTTATACCTTTCACCGCTGGCTCGGTCTCGATCCGGCTGTACCGCTCGGACGATGATCCTCCAGAGAGCGTCGCTTGAGAGCGAATCACATACCACTCGTCGGGCGCTCCGCCCTCAGGCAATGGAGAGCATGCAGGCGCATCCAGGGTGACTGGCGCCGCCTGCCACACGCTAGCGAAGGAGCAACGATATGTCTACTCGCACAGTGCCACGGCTTCCGTTGACCAGACACGCGCGCGCGGGCGCCGATGTAGCCGATGTGGCTGATGTCGCCGCGACGACAACCGACGCGCTCAGTTATGAGGGCACGCGGGCTGCTGACGTACTTGCTGTGACTCAGGCGCCGCGCATGCGTCGCACAGCCACAATCGTGGCGACTGCGCTCGTCCTCAGCGCCCTCGCAACCGGGGCCGCTACGGTATTGGCGCGGCGCTATGGGAAGATGCGCGTCGCAGGAGAAACGCGCGCGAGCTAGCCGTCGCGGGCGGTCGCTGCATCCATCTCGTGGGTACCGGCAAGGAGCCTGCCATGTTCGAGCGAATACTCGCCGCCGTGGATGATTCCACACGATCACAGCTTGTCATGCAGGCGGGCCGCGTCCTGGCGGAGCGATCGGGTGGCGCGCTGGTCGCGCTGCGGGTGCGCCCAGACACAGCCGCGCGTGACCATGTGACTGCGGACGATCTGGCGATGTCCGCGCAGACCAGCGACCTGCGCTCGGAAGGCATCCCCGCGCACTATCTCGTGCATACGGGCAGCCCTGAGCGGCAGATCATCGAGACGGCGCAGGGGCAGCGCTCGACGCTCATCATCATCGCCGCGCGCCTGGCTGGGCCACGGCTGGCGCCACGTCGGCGCATGACGATACGGCTGACGGAGCAGGCGCCTGCTCCGTTGCTGGTCATTCCAGAGCAGGACGCAGCCATGCAGGCTGGCGGCGCCGCCAACGACCTCTTCGGCGCAGCGCGTGGACCGATCCTCGTCGCGCTCGATGGATCGGCCCAGGCCGAGCAAGCGCTGCCCTATGCGGCGGAATTGGCTGCGTTGCTTGGATGTCGGCTGGCGCTGCTGCGCGTCGCCTCGCCGCTCGACACCCAGGCGCAGATAGCGGCGGCATGGTCAAATGTGGAAGATGCTCGGCGACGTGTGCGCGAACACATCAGTCGCGACCTGTCGGTCGACGTTCAGGTCGTCTCCGGCGCGCCCGTGGATGAAACGCTGTGGGCAATCGAGGGTCGGCAGGCAGGCGCGCTGGCGCTGACAGCGCATGGTTGGCAAGGAAACGCCACAAGCCACGCCAGCCCCATCACCGTGGAGTTACTGCGCAAGGCGCGCACACCCGCGCTTGTCATCCCCGCGCCGGTCCTCGCCGAGCAGGCCCAGGCGCCACGCTAAGTGATAGGCAGTTCATAGGCGACATTGCGTCAGCGGAAAGGCTTCCTGAGCAACATGGAGAACAATCATGGCACACGCAGGCGATGGTCTGATTCTGACGCCACTCGACGGGTCCGACATGTCGGAGTTCGCCGTACCCTATGCCGCGACAGTGGTGGAGGAGATTGGGGGGAGCGTTCTCGTGGCGCGCATCGTCGAGCGCATGCGCTGGAGCGCCGCTAGCTCAGGGTACATGATGTCGCCGAGCGCCTATGCCGAGCTACTGGAACTCGACCAGCGTGACGCGGAGGCCCAAACACAACGCGTGGTCAACCAGCTCACGATGCGTGGGGTCGCCGCGCGCACTCTCGTAGACATCGCCGATATGCCCGGCGAGCTTGTCAACATCCAGGCGCGCGAGCAGGTCGCGCTCGTGGTGATGGCTACACATGCGCGCAGCGGCATCGCGCGGGTAGCGCTTGGCAGCGTGGCGGACCATCTCGTGCGCCTTGGACATTGCCCAACGCTGGTGGTGCGGGCGCGTGGACGCCGCGATGAGCGCCCTGCCCTGGCGCGGGCGCTCATCCCGCTGGATGGCTCGGCGATGAGTGAACTGGCGTTCGCGACACTGGCGCCGCTGGCTGGTCGGCTGATCACACAGGTGACGCTGGTGCGGGTGATTGCTCCCGACGACCGTAGCGGCGCCTCGCTCGACGCCCAACGCGCGCTGGAGGTGGCGAAAGAGCGGATCGAGCGCGAATGCGTGGGACTGCGCGGGCATGTCGAGACGCTGCTGTTGTGGGGGCCAGTGGCGCAGCAGATTCTCGAGGAGTCGGCGCGTCACGACCTGATCCTCATGACAACCCACGGCCAGACTGGCGTCTCGCGCTGGACCTTTGGTAGTGTCGCCGATGAGATCATGCGTGAGGCGCGCACGCCCGTACTCCTCAGTCGCCCGCAGCGCCAACCCTAGCGGCTCATCCGCCCGTCGAACCGCGCCAGCGAGATCGGCGGGCGCGACTCTGCCGGGGTGGCTGGCGTACTCAGAACGCACGCGAAGTTACGCCTTTTCACCGACCACTTGAAGCGTCGCTGTGTGAACTACCTCTCATCACATCTGCGCCACATGTGAAAAGATAGATGCGCAAGCTGAAGCATGTGCGCCATTCATCTTCTCGTGCATCTGGCGCGGCGGCTTGCGTTGCGCGCCGCTGGCTGCTGCGAGCATTCACGCCCGACACCTATCGGCGGCGCTGAGGGAAGGCTTGTCATCATGCGTATTCATCAAGCAGCGCGATGGTTGGGCGCGCTAGGCGCCATGCTGGCGACGCTGGCGCTGCTCGCCGCGTGCGCCAACAGCGGCCCGACGGGCGGCGTCTCCAGTGCAACGGCAACGGCGACGGCGACCGCAACGGCGACCAGCGCGCCAGCGGCGACCAGCACAGCCACCAGCACGGCAAGCGGCTACGCAGTCAAGGTCTACTTTGCGCAGCATCCCGCCTCAGATGACGACCCATCGAAGGTCTTTGCGGTGCAGCGCACCTCGCCGACATTGGGCGTGGCTACCTATGCCATCGGCCAATTGCTGGCGGGGCCAAGCGCCAGCGAGCAGAACGCGGGCTACTATACGCCGTGGACCGGCGCCCTGTCGGGCGCTTCCAATTGTAGTGGCGCCGATTTCACCATCACGCTCGACCACCGTGGCAGCGCGCCTGCGCCTGGCGTCGCGACGCTCCAGTTCTGCCGCACCACCCAGATCGCGGGCGAGTTGGCGGGTACGCGCATGTCGGCGACGGCCAACGCGACGCTGCTCCAGTTCCCCAATATTCAGAAGGTGGTCATCCTCACGTCCTCCGGCGCCTGCTTC
>JAICSR010000089.1 GCA_025936795.1 Ktedonobacterales bacterium
CGGCTGATGTGGACAGCGCCGACATGCGCTCAGGCCAATCAACAGTCGAACACCGACCAGCAGATGTCGTTTCGTAGGCGCTGATCATCCAGGACCAGCTCGCGGATCGGGTCAGGGAGATGCTCGCGCTGCCAACGGCACTCGATCCGCCCGGCGCGCTCACCTTCGCCGTCAGGAGCGGCTGCACGCGCCGCCTTGATCGCATAGGTCGCTGCTCCAAGCTCATGCGCGGCGACGTGCGCCACCACTGCAGCCTGGCCGGCAGCGTATGCGGCATGCCGCGCTGCCCCACGCAGGTCTCTGGCCGCGCCCATTGCATGGCCACCCGCCGCCCGCGCCTCAGTCATCGTAACTTCGCCACGCGCCCAGGCGCGGGCCTGCGCGATTGCCTGGCGCGGTCGCAGGTCCTCAGACTGAGCCGACTCGAACAGGCGCAGGACGTGTTCCGCGCACGTCGCGGCCCACAGAGCGAGCAACTGATGGTCGGAGTCTGTGAGCGTCCCCCCGCGACGGATGGTAATGAAGCGAGGGTCGCGCTCTTTCGGGAGGATCACGGCTCTACCCTTCTGCGCGCATCTGCCCAACGGCGAGGGTTCAGCCGTCGGTTGGGAGTACAGGTTCGACAGGATTCTGCGGATCGCGCACCTCGCCGCAGCGGCGGCAGCGCTGCCGGGCGCCCTTTGGCAACTCCTCCATGCCGCCACCTTCGCGCAGCACCACGGCGCCCACATCGCGCCAGGCATGGCCCTTCGTCGCGCATTTCTTCGCGCCCATCCGATCCATGCCTTCATCGAGGAACATGCCCGCGAGACGCCCCCAGATGGGCAAGTCGCTTATTCCCATGCCTGTCGCCTCCAGCCGATTGTCGCGATTGACGTTCGTGCGCCGACGCGCGCCAGTTCAGAGATTGTGCGTGGATTACTCGTGGACGGTCTCGCGCGCCCAGGGGCGGTCGAGTGGCAGCGCCGCCGAGAACGCCTCGATGAAGGCGTCGAACTGCGGGATGTCGTCGCGGTAGACGACCCAGGCGCGGTGCAGCCCCTTCGCGCCGACACGCTTGTAGATCGCGACGCTGACCGAAACGCCGCTCTTGAAGACCTCCTCTTTCACCCTGACGACATTGTCCCAGGTGATGAGCTGCGGCTCCGCGCCACGGTCCGTGCGCGTCACGCCGCGCTCATCGAGGCGCAGGGTGAAGGGCGTTGGCGCGACGACTTGCAGATAGCCGATGAACCCGGCGATGAAGACGACGCCGATGATTGTGCTGACCAGCGCTGGCGCGCCTTCATGCCACGCAATGAAGAAGAAGATGATCGCCGCCAGCATGACGCCGATGCCCGTCAGGATTCGCTTGCGCATGCTCACCCCTGGGCTGACCCACTCGCGTGGCGTCACTGGCGCGCGCGGGCCAACCGGCGGCGCGTCGGAGGAGCTCGTTGCGGAGGTGGCTTCCGCCGTATGGGCGATTGGATCGTCGAGGTCTTCCATCATGGCGGTGTATCCCCTGGATAGGCTGGGTAGGCGCTGGTAGTGCGAGCGCGTGTCCGTTGCGTCTGGCTCGCAGGCTGCGCAAACACGCTACTTGGCATTGTAGCAGCGGCGCCCCGCGCCCGCAAATCGTCTGGCGCCGCTCAGGCCGGGCGGCGCAGCGATTCGAGGAAGCCGATGATGTAGCCCCACTCAGAGGCCGCGTGGGCAGCGAGCAGCCGCGCATCGTCAATCCGCGCGCCGCTCAGGTCGCCCGCGCTGAGCGGTGCGGGGCCAAATGACGTTCGCCCGTCGCGAATGGCAGCGTATTGGGCGCGCGCCCAGACGAGATCGCTGGCGAGCGAGGTGTCGCCGCTGGCGTCGAGGTCGCGCAGCCGTGCGACGCTGGCCAGCGCGCCGGGATAGCGTGGGTCGCCGCTGCCCGCCAGGATGTGGCGCGGCGTGATGTCGCCGTGCAGCGCCGAGGAGAGCGCATAGAGGCCGTGATAGAGCGTGGAGACAGGGATGATGCCAGCCGGAGGCAGGCTGCCCAGCGCATACAGCGTCAGCGCCAGTTGCTCCAGAATCGCCTCCATATGGACTGGCAGCCGCGACTCCACGACGTGGCGATAGGCGTAGCCGCAGCGGCGCAGGCGCGCCTCCAATGGCTCCCCGCGCACAGCGTAGCCGCTGAACGGTGGCCACCAGACATCGTCGCGCTGGCTATCGGCGATGTACGCCACGCCGGGGTAGCTCGCCTCCAGCGCGGTGAGATAGCCCTGCGTCGCCATCTCCAGCGTGGCCGATGCCTCGACCAGACGGGTCAGCGAGGACGTCAGCCGCCACAGGAAAAGCTCGCCATCGCTATGCGTAGGCCGGATGGCGCCGGGAGCCGCATCAACCAGCACCAGCAGAAACTCCGCCTCGACGCCAAGCTCGCCCAGGGCGCGCGTCAACGCATCGCAAGCCTCTGGCGCGATGCGACGGGCGCGTAGCCCATCATAGAGGCGCGCATCCCAGCCGGGCGCCGCCGCCTCGATGGTCGCGCTGCGCTGCGCCGTCAAGCTCGTTCCCGCGTATGCCATCGCCAAGCCTCCCGTCCCTGCCCCAGACGCCCTGGCCAGGCGTCACCTCGTGCGCTCGCCGCGCTTTCCCCGATTGTAGCCGCGCAGCCCCAGGCAAGCAATGCGCGTAGGACGATGTGGCGCCCGTAGCCCCTGGCCCTGCGCTGTTCCTGCGCAGGCGCTCCTCCGCTCGTGGCGCGCGATGTGATAGGCTATACTTCAAAACATGATGCGTTGCGGGGCGAGGTGGCCTCCGCGCAGCCGACCAACGGGGCTTCGTTCTATGGCACAGCGAGACGACGACTGGGCGACCGACGCCCCTCCACGCCTGCGCGCCTTGCAGCAAATCAACGCCGCCGTCAACTCCGCGCTTGACCTCGACCAGACCCTGCGCGTGACGGCGCAAGCGGTGGCGAGCGCGCTCGATGCGACGCTCTGCACGATCTTCCTCTTCGATGAATTCACTCAGGAACTGGAGCTACGCGCGACCAGTGACTCCTCGCCCTATGCCTCTCCGCACTATCGCGTGGCGCTGGGGCAGGGCTTCACCGGGGCGGTGGCCGAGCAGGGACGCCCACTGCGCGAGAGCGACCTTGCCCAGCAGCCAGAGCGCTACGCCGCCGAGGCCAACCGCTACGAGACGCCGCCGCGTGGCCTGATCTCCATGCCGATCATCTACTTCATGGTCGAAAAGCTGGAGGGCGTCATCAACGTGCAGATGAACACGCCGCGCGCCTTTGGCGACGACGACCTGGCCTTCATGGAGGTGATTGGCGGCCAGCTTGCCATGAGCATCGAGAACATGCGCCTGCACGAGGCGACCGACCAGGAGCTGCGCCGCAAAGTCAACGAACTGGCCACCCTGCACAATGTCTCGGCGCTAGTGGCGTCGTCGCTGGTGCTCGATACGGTGCTGCGCACGATTGTCGAGAAGGCGGTGTTGCTGAGCGGCGCGAACCGCTCGGTGCTCTTCGAGTTACAGCCGGGCGAGCGTCGACTGCGCGCGGTCGCCTGGCATGGCTTCGAGCAGGGCTTCGAGCAGAGCGCCGTGACGCGGGCGAGCATCCTCGCCGGCCAGTGTTGCGCCGGGCGAGTCATCGAGACGGGCGAGCCGAGCAGCGGCATTGACTGCATGCGCTCAGATGGCGGGTGTTTCCTGCATGGGCTGAGCGACGAGGCGCTGGGCGACCAGCATGCCGTGCTCTGTGTGCCGCTGATCACCGTGCATGGGCCGCTGGGCGCGCTCTGCGTCTACAGCAACCAGCGCCACATGCTCAGCCAGCATCAGCTCCAACTGGTGATGACCTTCGCCAATGTGGCCGCGATTGCGATGGAGAATGCGCGCCTCTTTGAGCAGACACGCGAGGGCCTGCGCAAGCGCGAGACGCTGCTACGCGAGATGCACCACCGCGTCAAGAACAATCTGGCGCAGGTCGCGGCGATTCTCAATATGCAGCAGCGCCGCTCGAAGAGCGAGGAGGCCAGCGAAATCCTCGCCGAGACGGTCAGGCGCATCCAGGGCATCGCCGCCACGCACGATCTGCTCTCAACGGGCGAGGTGGGCATGGCGCCGGTGGATGAGATTGCGCGCAAGATTGTCGGCGTGGTCAGCGGCAACTTCATCCCGCTCGATCTGCACGTGCGTTTCCACGTCGGGCCAGCGCCCTACCTGCTGCCGAGCGAGCAGGCGACCACGCTGGCGATTGTGCTGAATGAGCTGATCTCCAACGCTATCGAGCACGGCTTCGATCAGCGCAGTGAGCTGCGCACAGGCGGCGAGATTCGCATTAGCGGGGCGAAGCAGGATGACACCATCGTCGTGCGCGTGGCGGATGACGGCGCGGGCGTGCCAGCGGGTTTCTCGCTCGACACAGCGGAGGGGCTGGGATTGCAACTGGTGCGCGGGCTGGTGCGCTCCGATCTGCGCGGCGCGGCGACGATGTTCATGACCGAGGGCGACCCTGACGCGCGTGGCGAGGACGATGAGCCAGACCACGTCGCCGCCGGAGACACTGACGCAGACGGCGCCCCACGCCGCTGGACAGTGACCGAACTACGCTTCCCCGCGTCGCTTGTGCGCCTGGGCGCGCCTGAGACGACGCGCATCGAGGCTGAGCGCGCGCAAATGAACTGATCGACGCTGACCCGCGCGAGCGATAATAGCAGGTACAGTGTCGCCGCTTGCGTCATGGAGCGGGCATACACCGGGCATACACCCGATAAGCACGTGAAGCGCTCGCGCCGCTTGTGGAGGCACAGGTCTTCCTTCCGCCAATTATATTTGCGCCCAGTTCTCCATAACTAACGCGCACAGCCCACTGCAACGGGCGAATAAGTGGCCTGTACTACTCAGCTTCATCGGTTACATCTGGAGCGCCTGTTCCGTCAAGGAAAGCAGACGCTCCAGATGAGGGAGATGAAACCCTATGAGCCAGAACGCGCCACACCTCAGCATAGTAAAGTGGATGCGCCTCCTGTAACCGGCTACGCTCACTAAGCGAAGATGGGAGATCAAGTTCAGTGGCTATGAAGCAGTGTTTGTTTCGGAGGACAACACGTTGAAGGTCGGGGTGACTGCGCTACGATACCTATCCCGTTTCTTTGGAATCTGCGCACTCGTGGTGGGGGTCGTCAGCGGGCTGGTCGAGGTGCTCTTGGCCGGGTTTGTCTGCGTTGACTCATGTCCGCAAGCAGATACTATTTTCCCCTGGTATCTCTCCAGCGCGCTGATGAATCTCCTGCTGCCGACCGCTGCGCTGCTCGTCATGGCATACCTCGCGTTCGCGGGCTATTGCCTTGCGACAGCGCAGGCGCGACGCCTGCTCGCGCCAACCGTGACGCTGGCGCTCGGCGCCGCTGTGAGTGTGGGCGCCATCGTGTGGTATGCCCACCTCTTTGTCACTATGATACCGGTGGACAACGATGGCTTCCTCATCGATGGTTCAGCGCAAACCTGGACTGCTGGGTTAGGGCAAATCACCGCTGGCCTTACCTTGGTCTGGGCGGGCCTCCTCACCTATCTCCAGTGGTCTCCCGACGGGAAGCGGCAGCAGATACGACCAAACGCGACTCCTTCCGAGGAATGATACTGTTTTAGCCCTGGCCCCTGTCGTTTCATGACCCGCTGCGACCACCAGAGGAAGAGCGTGGTGGAGCGGATGAGATCAGGACGGGCTGGGAGCGCGACGCGGCGCTCGGCGTGGGCCTCCTCCAGGTCATCGATGGTGGCGAAATGACAAGTGGCCAGCGCTGTGTTGGTCAGCGCCCACAGGCGCCCGGCAGGCTGGAGTACCGGGGAGTAGGCGGGTAGAAACAGCAGATGGACGTGGTCTATGCGCAGCTCAGTAAGTGGAGTAGTTCTAAAGAGCATTCAAGCGCCTCGTCGTCGAGTTGATGGGGCGCCAGCAGCGCAGGTGGCTACCAGCTGCACGTGCCAGGCTGATTGCCTCCATAGGCGGATCATACACGCAATGATCTCGGCGATTGTCCGCCCCAACCTGAGCACGTAGCGGAGCACGCCTGCTACCTGGCCACACGCCCGCTCAGCCATTCATCGCTACGTCCCCCCGCCCTCGCTCGTCCGCGCGAGGATGAAGCTGGCCATCTCTGCCACGGCCTTGCGCGCCTCAGGCAGCCAGGTCGGGAAGATGGGGAAGACGTGGAACAGGCCATCCCAGACATGCAGCGTGACCTCGACACCCGCCGCATGGGCGCGCTCGGCCAGGAGCCGCGAGTCGTCGAGCAGCGTCTCCGCGTCGCCGACGTGGATCAGCAGCGGCGGTAGGCCACGCAGATCGGCGAAGAGCGGCGACGCGAGCGGGTTGCGCGGGTCGGCTCCAGCGAGGTAGGTCTGGCCCGCGTGCGCGATGCGTGCGCCGACTAGCATCGGGTCCACACGCGCGCGGCTGATGGCGGTGGCGCTCTCGCCGGTCAGATCGGTCCATGGGGAGAGCAGCGCGGCGCCAGCGGGCAGCGCAATCCCGGCGTCGCGCGCGGCCAGCAGTGTCGCCAGCGCCAGCCCACCGCCAGCGGAATCGCCCGCGATGATGATGCGCTTTGGGTCCACGCCCTCCTGCTCGATCAGCCAGCGGTAGCCCGCCAGCGCGTCATCCACCGCCGCAGGGAACGGACACTCCGGCGCGAGGCGGTAGTCGAGCCAGAGCGCATGCGCGCGGGTCGCCCGCACGAGCCGCCCCAGCATGTCGAGGTAGGTGGTCATCTTGCCGAAGGTGTAGCTGCCACCGTGCAGGTAGTAGATGACTGCGCCAGAGTTGGCCCCGACCGGCGCGATCCAGCCAGCGGGTGAGCCACCCGCATCGGTCGCCGTGACCAGCAGCCCTGGCCGCCGAGCGCGAGCCGCCTGGATGATGCCACCACCGTGTGGGTCAGTGCGCTCGCCAAGACGCGCGATACGTCCCAGACGATGGCGCAGGTCTATCGCGCGCATCAGGGCGATTAGGACGCGCGATTGCAGGCTGATCGTGCTCACTGCCCGCTCCCTTCCCTAGTGCCGCGCCTGCTCTACTGGCTCCTGCGTGGTGGCCAGTCGCCGTGCCCGTGCGCGTCCCTGAGCCGCGCCGGGCCGCCCACCCAGCCAGCCGACCAGCGCCGCGATGAGCAGGTAGATGATGACGCCGATGATGCCGATGACGATCTGCTGGCCGAGGGTCGCGCCGCCAGCGGCAAGCCCCGCGCGCCCACCGACGCTGTAGACTTCGAGCAGCGCGCCATAGATCACAAATGTGACCATGCCCGCGATGGCGCCATAGCCTGCCTCGCGTGTCTCGCGTCCAGCATAGAAGCCTGAGGCGGAGAACGCGAAGATGATCAGCAGCAGCGTGAGGCAGCCGAGCGCGATGGCGCCGGGGTGATTGGGGTCTACCTGGCCTCCGCCCAGCGCGACCTGATTGACGAGGGTGATGACCTGCGAGACGAGATAGATGGCGACGCCGACGAGCGCGCCCCACTTGGCGGCGGAGAGCATGAAGTCGTATTTCTCCTCAGTCGCCCCCACTCACTGTGAGCGCGGGCGGCGATGTCTGGGTATCCATGAATGCGTATGACTGGATGCAGGGATGTGCGCGCGGATGACATGGAGCGCAACGCGCGCGACCTGGCCAACGGTGTATCGTTCGCTGTATCGTTAGCCCTTGCGGTTCATTATACGGCTGAGACTGGCCTGGGCGCCGCGCACCTGGACCACTGCTCTTTCGCCTGCCTGCGTTTCGGTGTACCATGGGGCGGGGCGACGCGATGGGGCGCGCCTCAGATGAGACGATGTCGTCAGCCGCCGCCCGGCGGCGCTAGCGATCACGAAGGAGATGCGGCCCCTGGCGGGGCTGTGGGAGCCATATGCGCTATTACAACTCAATCCTGGAGACAATCGGCCACACACCGCTGGTGCGTCTGAACAAGATCACGCAGGGCGTGCAACCACTGATGCTGGCCAAGGTGGAGTATTTCAACCCTGGTGGCAGCGTCAAGGACCGCATCGGCCTGGGGCTGATCGAGTCTATGGAGCGCAGCGGCAAGCTCAAACCTGGCGGGACGATAGTCGAGCCGACCAGTGGCAACACGGGTACGGGTCTCGCGCTGGCCGCCGCCATCAAGGGCTACCGGCTGATCTGCGTCATGACAGACAAGGTCGCGGAGGAGAAGCGCAGCCTGCTGCGCGCGTATGGCGCTGAGGTCGTGATCTGCCCCAGCAGCGCCATGCACGGCGACGAGGACCACTATCAGACCGTCGCCGCGCGCCTCGCAAGCGAGATGCCCGGCGCGTGCAACCCGAATCAGTACGCCAACCCCGCCAACCCGCTGTCGCACTAT
Organism: Ktedonobacterales bacterium; assembly: GCA_025936795.1. Taxonomy (GTDB): domain Bacteria; phylum Chloroflexota; class Ktedonobacteria; order Ktedonobacterales; family JADMIN01; genus JAKAIY01. Next base: position 8,358 of record JAICSR010000089.1, read on the forward strand.
CGCGCAACTGGCCCGGAGATCTGGGAGGCGACCGAGGGTAAAGTAACGGCGTTTGTCGCGGGCATCGGCACGGCTGGCACCATCATCGGCACGGCGCGCTACCTCAAGGAGCAGAATCCTGACATCAAGGTCATCGGCGCCGACCCGGCTGGCTCGATCTACTCGCACGACACGCCGCACCCCTACAAGGTCGAGGGCATCGGCACGGATACGTTGCCAGGTAACTGGGACGCCTCGGTGGTGGATGAAGTGATTCGCGTGGACGACCGCACCTCATTCAGCCTGACTCTGCGGCTGGCGCGCGAGGAGGGCATCCTCAGCGGCGGCAGTTGCGGCACGGCGCTGGCGGCGGCGCTGGAGTACGCCAGGCGTTGCGGGCCAGATGATGTGATCGTCACGCTGCTGCCCGACACCGGGCGCGGCTACCTCTCGAAGATCTTTAACGAGACGTGGATGCGCGAGAATGGCTTTGTCGAGACGCCGCAGCAACCAACGCTGGCCGATGTGCTTGCCTTCCGCCACACCTCGGAGCCGCAGCTTCCCTCGGTGATCGGCGTGACACCCAGCGACCCGGTGACGGTGGCTATCGAGCGCTTCCACGAGTACGGCATCTCGCAGCTCCCGGTGATCGAGGAGGGCGAGGTGGTCGGGTCGCTGACGGAGACACAGCTCTTGCAGCGGCTGGCTGGTGGCGAACGGCTGGGCGATCAGCGCGTGCGCGAGTGGCAGGGTCCGCCGCTGCCCGCGCTACGCGAGACGGCGACCGTGCGCGAGGCCTACACGCTCTTCGCGGGCGGTCAGACGGCGGTAGCCGTGCTTGGCGATCCCGGCCTGCGCGGCGTTGTCACCAAGAGCGACCTGATGGAGTTCTGGGCGCGCGGCGAGTAAGCGCCAGCGCCACGCTGCCCAGAGAGAGGGCCAATCATGCGCTATTTTCTCACGGGCGCGACGGGCTTTATTGGCGCAGAAGTCGCGCGGCAGCTTGTCGCGCGCGGCGATGAGGTGGTGGCGCTCGTGCGCTCGCCGGAGCGTGCGGCGTCGCTGGCTGCGCTGGGCGTGACGCTCGCGTCGGGTGACATCACCGACCGCGCGAGCCTGCGTGCGCCAATGACGGGTGTTGACGGCGTCTTTCACATTGCAGGCTGGTATAAGGTCGGCGCACGCGATAAACGCCCCGCGATGGCGATCAATGTCGAGGGGACGCGCAATGTGCTGGAGACGATGCGCGACCTGGAGATTCCAAAGGGGGTCTATACCAGCACGGTGGCCGTCTTCTCGGATACGCATGGCACGGTTCCAGATGAGAGCTATCGCTATGACGGCTCGTTCCTGTCGGAATATGATCGGACGAAATGGCTGGCGCACTATCAGGTGGCGGAACCGCTGATCGAGGCTGGACTGCCGCTGGTGATCGTCATGCCAGGGCTGGTGTATGGGCCGAACGACACGAGCCTGATGCACGACACGCTGGCGTCATACGTTCGGCGCACGCTGCCGGGGCTACCCACGGCGGCGTATTGCTGGAGCTATGTGGAGGACACCGCGCAGGGGCATCTGCTGGCGATGGATCACGGAACGCCAGGCGAGAGCTACATCATCGCCGGCCCAGCCCACACCGTGGTGGAAGCGCTGGCTGTCGCCGAGCGCATCACCGGCATCCCGGCGCCACGGCGTCGGCTCCCGCCCGGGTTGATGCGCGCATCGTCCGCGCTGATTCGCCCGTTTGAAGGGCTGCTGAGGCTGGAGGGAACCTACACCTCCGAAGGGCTGGCCGTCACGACCGCGACCTATCTTGGCTCGAACGCGAAGGCGCAGCGCGACCTCGGCTACTCACCGCGCCCGCTGGAGGAAGGCTTACCGCCAACGCTGGCCTGGGAGATGGAGCAGGCGGGAATCAAGCCGACGCGCTGAATCGAGCGGTGGCGTATCCAGCTTCCCTCTCCCTCTGGGCGTGGCGCTGGGGAAGAAGGGGCATCCGTTCGGGTTGTTGGCGTTGGCGCCAGGCGCGACCTCACCCCCTGGCCGCCTCTCCCACGAGGCGAGGGGGAATCTGGCTCCCCTCTCCTCGCAGGAGAGGGGCTGGGGGTGAGGTCTGGCGCGATGCCGACACCTCAGGCCGTGTTATAAGGGCGCATCCGCTATCCCTCCGCCGCATCTGCCACATGTTTGAGCGCCTCGCGGCGACTCAGCGGGCTGATCTCATCCGCATGCTCACGCACGTAGGCGCGCACGACCTCTGGCTCGACACGCGCGTATTGGCGCAGCGCCCAGCCAATCGCTTTGCGGATGAAGAACTCGCGGTCGGCGAGGTTCGGCGTGATGCAGGCGAAGAGCAGCGCTTGATCGGTCGCGGCGCCGCAGTGGCGCTGGCTGATGATCGCCACGCGCCGCTTCCACAGGTCGGCGTCGCGGCTCCACGCCAGCATCGCCGCGCGCATCGGCGTGGGGTAGGCGCTCAGCAGCGCGCCGACCAGGCTGGCGATGGCGTCCACGTAGTCCCACCAGGCGCCACTGACGATCATCTCCTCATAGATCGGCAGCGCATCCAGGGTCTGCCAGGCTCGATAGCGCCGGTCGCCCGCCAGCGCGACGGCGGCGTAGCGCTCCTCGCGGTAACGCGCCTCGCGCCAGAGCAGCAGGATGGCTGCGCGCCACGCCTCAAAACTGGCAAGTGGCTGCTCGGCAAACACGCGGCGGTAGATGGGACGCTGTTGTGGCGTCGGGATGCCCAGAAACGGCATGCTCGACTTCATGTAGGCGCGCATCGGCTCGGCCTTGGCAGGGTCAGCCGCAGCCGCCAGGTCGGCGCGCACAGTCGCCACCAGCCCTGCTACCACATCGTTTTCAGCTCTCGGCGCCATCTCGATTTCCCCAGCCCAGCCAGCATCTGCACATGAGCTGTCGTTTGCTATGCAGGCGTCTCCAGCAGCAGGCGTCCAGTCCGCGCAGGCAGACTTCGCGGCCCCGCCGGGCCATCCAGGCGCGGTTTCAACCGCCAGCCGCTTGTCTGCGCTTCCGCCCCATACCACGCCGCGCTTAGAGCTTGCGCTTGGGATCGTACCAGCAGTGGCCGCAGCGGTCGCGAATCAGGCGGCTGTCGTCGCGGTAGGCGCGCAGATCGGCGCTGGCGGGCAGGGTCGCGCCGCCACTGGCCTGCGTTGGCTCGCTCGCCTGTGTCGCTTCCGCAGCCGCCGCGACTTCCGCCTGCGCCGCCTCCGAGATGGGCTGGGCGAAGAGTTTGCGGTCGTCGGAGGTGAGGCAGCGGCCCGTCGCCAGCTCGAACTGCCAGCCATGCAGCGCGCAGGTGAGGACGCCATCTTCGATGTGGCCAAAGCGTGTCAGATCAGCGCGCAGATGCGGGCAGCGCCGCTGGATGCGATAGCCCTCGGCCTCGAAGAACTGGTGCTCGTGCGCCTTCTCGGAATAGTAGCCCTCGGCGTACTCCAGCCGCTCCAGCGAGAGGCACTTGAAGAAGTTGTAGACGTATTCGTTGTAGGCGCCCTTGCGCTCGGCCTCGAAGCGGCACGAGAGGAACAGATCGTTGATCCAGTCCTCCACATGGTCCACGATCTCCGCTTCGACCAGCTCTGGCGCCACACGCAGGCGATACTCCCACTCCTCGCCCTGCCACTCATAGACCTCGCGCCGCTGGAAGTCGAGCACGATGGCCACGGTCTGGCAGTCGAGCAGCACGCGCCCATTGATGCCTACCGAGGTGATGTCCGCCGCCTGAATCAGCGGCTCGAACCACTCTTTGAGCGCGGCGAGGATGTCCACCTGGCCGCGCGGCCAACTGGCCTTCAGCGCGTCAATCGTCGGTTGCTGGCGCGCCTTGTACGCCTCCAGATAGGCGCGCTTCTCGCTGAAGATTGCGGCGACCTCGGCCTCTGGCTGC